>CAKUPI010000126.1 GCA_934675045.1 uncultured Eubacteriales bacterium | reverse complement strand
TCAAAGTGCTGCCGGTGGCCCACCTGTTCACCGAGGCCATCCGCCGCATTTACGACGAGGTTTCCGTTTCGGAGATTTTTGCGTAAGCGGGCAGCATGGGTTCGGATTTCCCGGCCGCGTCCTGTCCCACAGGCCGGCCGGAGCAGTTTTCCGGCGGCTTTTCGCCGCCGGTTTTCTTTCTAAAGCCTCTGTCAAAGGAAGTGTTCCCCATTTTCAGGCGACACAAAGCGCCCGCTGTGCAGACGGCCGACTTCATCGTGGCCGGTCTGGGCAACCCGGGCCGCAAGTACGAAACGACGCGGCACAACGCGGGCTTCATGGCCCTCGACCTGCTCGCCGAGCGTCTGGGCGCCGGCCGGCTGACCAGCACGCGCTTTCAGGCGACCTATGCCGTCTGCGAAAAAAACGGGCTGCGCATTCTGCTCATGAAGCCGCAGACCTTTATGAATCTGTCGGGCGAGGCGGTGCGCGACATGGCCCACGCCTTCTCCGTCCCCCCCGAGCGCATCGTCGTCGTTTTTGACGACATCTCGCTGGCGGCCGGGCGCATCCGGGTGCGCCGAAGCGGCTCCGCCGGCGGCCACAACGGCATCAAGAGCATCATTTATCAGCTGCAGTCTGACGCCTTCCCCCGCGTCAAAATCGGCGTGGGCGCGCCGCAGAAGGGCGTCGAGGATATGCGCGATTTTGTGCTCGACACGCTGGACAGCGACGCCTATGACGGGGTCAAAATGGCCCCCGACGCCGTCCTTGCCATTCTGGAGCGGGGCGTAGACGCCGCCATGCAGGAGTTCAACGGAAAAACCGCACCCTGAGCAGGCGCCGTATACCTGTTTGATACACTTTCTGGAAAGGAACGCCATGAACGCTTACGCGGCATTGCTTCAGCTCGTTCGCGATTTGCCGGAGTACCGGCAGCTTTTGTCGGAAATCCAGAGAGACGGCCCGCGGGTCGTCTCCTTTTATGGTGTCTCTCACATTCACAAGGCGCACATTGCCGCCGCCCTGCTGGGCGATTTGCGCCGCCCGGTGTGCGTCATCACGCGCGACGAGCAGAGCGCCCGCCGCATGGCGCTCGACATCGAGGGCTTTTGCGGCGAAAAGGCGGCCTTTCTGCCGGTGCGCGACTTTGTTTTTCACAACATGGACAACGTCTCGCGCGAGTACGAGCACCAGCGCATCGGCGCGCTGCACGCCTTCGGCTTCGGGCAAACGCCCGTGCTGACCGCCCCCGCCGAGGCCATGATGCTGTCCACCCTGCCGCCCGACGTCATGCAGCGCGCGGCCGTCTCCCTGTCGCAGGACGCCGACTATGACCTTTCGGTTCTGACGGCCCGCCTGACCGAGGCCGGGTACGTCAGCACCCTGACCGTCGAGGGTCCGGGGCAGTTTGCACTGCGCGGCGGCATTCTCGACATTTTCCCCGTCGGTCAGGACGCCCCGGTGCGCGCCGAGTTTTTCGGCGACACCGTCGACTCTCTTGGCGTTTTTGATGCGATGACGCAGCGGCGCAGCCGCAACATCGAAAGCTGCGACATTCTGCCCGCGCGCGAGACCCTGCCCCACATGGCGCAGGGCGGCCTTTCAGGCCTTGTCAAGGCGCTGTCCGCTCTCCAGCGCCGCGCCGGGGAGGAGCTGCGTGCGACGCTGCGGCAGGACGCCGAGCGGCTGGAGCAAAACGGCCTGTTCGCCGCCTGCGACCGCTATCTTCCGCACATTTATCCCAAGCAGGCGACCGCCTTTTCCTACCTGCCCGAAAACACCCTTGTCATTGTCGACGACACCCCCGCCGTGCTCGAAAGCGCCCGCGCCATGGCCTACCGCCAAAGCGAGGATCAGGCCCATCTGCTGGAAAGCGGCGTGCTCGCCCCCGCGCGCTACGGCTTTTCGCTGTCGGACGGCGAGGTCCGCGCCCAGCTCGAAAGCCGCCCGGCCGTGCTGCTCGACACCTTTTTGAACCAGACTGCCCTGCGCCCGCACGCGCTGATCAGTCTGGGCTGCAAGCAGCTGCCCTCGTACGGCGGCAGCCTGGACACCGCCGTCAGCGATTTGGAAAGCTATCTGTCGCTGCGCTACACCCTGTTTGCGCTGGCGGGGGGCAGCCAGCGCGCCGCCAGCCTGCGTGAGCTTCTCGAAGGCCGCGGCCTGCCCTGTGTTTCCGACCCCGCGCAGGCGCGTCCGGGCCGCATCTGCGTGCTGCCGCAGAACCTTTCGGCCGGCTTTGAGTACCCGTTTACCCTGACGGCCGTCATCACCGAGGGGCAGCTGGGCATGCAGCGCCAGAAGCGGAAAAAAGAGGGCAAAAAGTCCTCGCGCAGCCGCCTGAAGAGCTATTCCGACCTGACGCCCGGCGATCTCGTCGTTCACGACCACCACGGCATCGGCCGCTTTGTCGGCGTCGAGCGCATCGCCGTCGACGGCGTACAGCGCGACTATATCAAAATCGCCTACGCCGGCACCGACTTTGTCTTTGTGCCCGCCACCTCGCTTGACCTGGTTTCCAAGTACATCGGCGCGGGCGAAGCCGAAACGGTCAAGCTGAGCAAGCTGGGCGGAACCACCTGGCAAAAGACCAAGCTGCGCGCCAAAAAGGCGGCGCGGGACTTGGCCGAGGGGCTGATCGCCCTGTATGCGGCGCGGCTCAAGCGGCCCGGGTTTTCCTTTGCCCCCGACGACGACCTTCAGCACTCCTTTGAAGAGAGCTTTCCGTACGACGAAACCGAAGACCAGCTGATCTGCGCGCGCGACATCAAGCGCGACATGGAGCAGCCGCACCCCATGGACCGCCTTTTGTGCGGCGACGTCGGCTTCGGCAAGACCGAGGTGGCCTTCCGCGCCGTCATGAAGTGCATTTTGTCGGGCAAGCAGGCGGCCATTTTGGTGCCCACCACCGTGCTGGCGCGCCAGCATTATCTGTCGGCCTGCCAGCGGTTTTCCGGCTACCCCGTCAAGGTGGAAATGATGTCGCGCTACCGCACGGCCGGGCAGATGCGCGAAACGCTGTATAACCTGCGCACCGGCCAATGCGATGTGCTCATCGGCACCCACCGCATTCTGCAAAAGGACGTCCACTTCAAGGATTTGGGGCTTTTGGTCGTCGATGAGGAGCAGCGCTTCGGCGTCTCGCACAAGGAGCAAATCAAGCAGATGACGACCGCCGTCGACGTGCTGACGCTGACGGCCACCCCCATTCCCCGCACCCTGAACATGGCGCTGTCCGGCATCCGCGACATGTCGGTGCTGGAAGAGCCGCCGCTTGGGCGCCAGCCGGTGCAGACCTATGTGCTCGAACACGACAACGCCATCATCCGCGACGCCATCCGGCGCGAGCTTGCCCGCGGCGGGCAGGTCTACTACCTGCACAACCGCATCGACTCCATCGAGCAGACGGCGTCCTTTCTGCGGCAGCAGTTCCCCGACGCCCTTGTCGCCACCGCCCACGGCCGGATGAGCGAGGAGCAGCTGTCCGACGTCATGAGCCGCACCTACGCGGGCGAAGTTTCCATTCTGGTCTGCACCACCATCATCGAAACGGGCGTCGACATCCCCAACGTCAACACGCTGGTCATCGAAAACGCCGACACCATGGGCCTTGCGCAGCTGCACCAGATTCGCGGCCGCGTCGGCCGCTCGCAGCGCCACGCCTATGCCTATTTCACCTACCGGCGCGGCAAGGTGCTGACCGAGATTTCGCAAAAGCGCCTGTCGGCCATCCGCGAGTTCGCCGAGTTCGGCTCCGGCTTCAAAATCGCCATGCGCGACCTTGAAATCCGCGGCGCGGGCAATGTGCTGGGCGCCGAGCAGAGCGGCCACCTGATGAACGTCGGCTATGACCTGTATCTCCGGCTTCTGGAAGAGGCGGCCGGCGAGCTGACCGGCGCCCCCGCCGCCGAGCGCACCGAGTGCACCGCCGACATTCTGGTTTCGGCCAGCCTGCCGCAGAGCTACATTCCCGACGCCGGCACCCGGGTCGACCTGTACCGCCGCATTGCCCTCATCCGTTCAGAGGAGGATTACCTCGACCTGCAGGACGAGCTCATCGACCGCTTCGGCGATCCGCCCGGTCCCACGCTCAACCTCCTGTCCATCGCCCTGCTCCGCGCGCGCGCGTCCGAATGCGGCGTCAGCGAAATCAATCACCGGTCCGGCTCCGTGCAGTTTGTCTTTGTCCCCGCGTCCCTGCAAAGCGCCTCGGCCGTCTGCGCCCAGCCCTCGCTCAAGGGCCGCATTCTGATGAGCGCCGGCGAAAAGCCCTATCTTTCCCTGCGGCTGCGGCCGACCGACGACGTCTTAAAGGCGGCCTCCGGGCTTGTCGAAATCTGGCAGCAAACGGCCGCCGAGGTCAGGGCGGAGGCCGCGGCGTCAAAGGCTTCGGAAAACGCATGATCTTTCACCTGAGGAGGCTGGTTTTACCGTGAAAAAAGCTCTGTTTCTGTTTCTTGCGCTCTGCTTTCTGCTGAGCGGCTGCTCCCCCAGCCCGACGGCCGTTACCGTCGGCGGGCGGAGTGTGGACATGGCCACCTACGCCTTTTACATCCACTACAATCTGATGAACCTGGGCGGCGATTACGGCTACACCTCCGACACCCTGTACTCGGACAATCTGACCGAGTCCATCAAGGCGGACGCGCTGAATCAGCTGGTCACCGCCGAGGTCATCCGCATCAAATGCGCCGAGCTGGGGCTTGTGCTGTCTGACGATCAGCTTGCTGAGCTTGCGGCCGACAAAAAGGCATTTACCGAGTCCCTGGGCGGCAAATACGCCTATCTGACCTTCCTGCGCGAATCGGCGCTGACCGACCGCAGCTACGACGCCTCGCAGGAGGATTCCCTGTACTACGATATGCTCTACGACTACCTGTGCGCCGAGGCCGCCGAAGTCTACAACGACGAAAACCTGCGGCAGTTCTTTGCCGAAAACTACATCACCGTCAAATACATCCGCCTGGGCACCCTCGACGGCGACGGCAACCCCCTGTCCGAAATTGACATCGCCGCCAAGCTGACGCTGGCCAACAGCCTGCTGACGCAGGCCGGGCAGGCGGACGCCGACTTTGACGCCCTGATGGCGCAGTACAACGACGACGCCGTCATGGAAATGAATCCCGACGGGCTGGTGGTCGGCGCCGCCGAATCGCAGGACATCGCCTACCTCGCGCCCGCCTTCTCGCTGGCCGAGGGAGAGGTCGGCGGCGTTTACAACGCGCCCGACGGGTATTACATCGTCAAGCGCACCGCTGTCGGCGCGGGCTATTTTGAGGAAAACCGCGAGATGATTCTGCAAAGCGCCATCGACCGGTATTTTTCCCAGACCCTTGAGCAGTGGAAGTCGGAAACCAAGGTGACCACCTCGGGCGCTTACAAAAAAATCAATCTTGACAACTACATGGACTATGTCAAATAAAAACGCGGCGGCCGGCCCAGCACCCGCCGAAAAACGGCGGGGCATGCCAGGCAAGCCCCAAACGCCCCTGCGGCGCCGCATGGACAAAGCGAAAGACACCCTTGAAAAGGGTGTCTTTTTTCCTGCCCGAAAGCCCGCGCGCCCGGAAGGTCCCTTGGCCTTTGGCGTGCGGCGTCCGCCGGAGCAAAGGGGTTTCCATCAAAAAAGGCGCGTTCCGACGCGCCCGAGGGGCGGATGCCC
>CAKUPI010000125.1 GCA_934675045.1 uncultured Eubacteriales bacterium | reverse complement strand
GCATTCCCGTACCACCAGCGGCAGGATGTCGGGCAGCGCCGACTGCCGGAAAACGATTTCCGCCTGCAAAAGCTGAACGGCGCCCAAAAAGCTTTTGAGCGCGGCGACGCGCGTGTTAAGCCGGCTGCTCATAGAAAACCCGACCACCGAGCACGAGCCCGCAATGAGCACGGCCCCCAGCAGCTTGATCACAACCCTCGCCTCCTTCCGCAAACACATGATAGCTTCGAACGCCTTCATGCACCTGTATTTCGATGATGTAGCTGAAAATCCGCTGCTCCATCAGCAGGCGGTACGCCGGCCGGTGCATCAGCTCCTCTGCCCGACTGGTGTGCAGCGTCGTTAAAAACCGGCATCCGGTATACGAAGCGGCGACGAGCGCCGCGGCGTCCTGTTGGCTGGTAATTTCATCGAGAGCAATGACCTGCGGCGACATGGAGCGCAGCAGCATGGCGACGACCTCGCTCTTTTCCCCGCCCGACATCACGTCGCACAGCCCGACGTCGAATTGCGGCTGACCGTCGCGGCAGGCCGCCACCTCCATGCGCTCGTCGGCAAGGGACAGCGTCAGCCGCTGCGACAAAATGCGAACCATGTCACGCAGCAGCGTGGTCTTTCCCCCGCCGGGCGGCGCGATGATCAGGGTGCTTTTGAAGGCGTGCGGGTACAGCCTGCGGCACAGATCGTCGGCCAGCCCCACCATCTGCCGGGCGATGCGAAGGTTGCACGAAGAAAAAGCCCGCAGGTTGACGATGCTCCCGTCTTTTTTCGCAATCTCCCCCGCAAGCCCCAGCCGATGCCCCGACGGCACGGTGAGGAAGCCCTGACGGATTTGCTCCAGATATGTGTGCACCGACGAGCGCGTCGCGCGCTGCAGCAGCTCATCCAATTCCTCGCGGCTGACGTCCTCGGCCAGCACATGCCGCCGTCCGGCGCACAGAGCGCAGAAAGGGCGGCCGACGCGCAGGCGAAACTCCTCCGTTTTTTCCCGCTCTTCGGGCGAAAGGGTAAACGCGGCGCGCCACAGGCGTTCGGGCAAAAGCCCCGCCGCTGTCATAAACTGTTTATGGCTCTCCTGCTGCGTCATGACCTTCCCTCGCTTTCCGCTTCTTGGCTTGTCTTCTTTTCGTTACAGTATATTGCCTGTCCGAATCCTTTATGACAAGAAAAAAAGACCGCCCTATGGCGGTCTTTGAAAATCCGTTACAGCATTTGCTCAAACTCTTCTTCGGTGATGACGGGAACACCCAGCTCCTGCGCCTTTTTCAGCTTGGACCCGGCCGCTTCCCCGGCCAGAAGATAGTCGGTTTTTTTGGATACCGAACCGGAAACCTTACCGCCGGACGCCTCTATCCGCCGCGTTGCCTCGTCCCGGGTGTATTTGGACAATGTCCCGGTTAAAACAAAGGTTTTTCCGGTCAGCAGGCCGTCCGTTTTGCGCACCGGCTCGGTCATGTTGACGCCGGCCTCCCGCAGGCGGGTCAGCAGATGCGCCGCCTGAGGGGCGGCCAGCCACTGCTTCAGGCTGTGCGCCGTGACGCTTCCGATGTCCCGCACCGCCGTCAGCTCCTCTTCCGAGGCCTGCTGAATGTGCTCCAGCGAGGGGAAGGCGGCCGCAACCACCCTGGAGGCCTTCTGGCCGACATGCCGAATGCCAAAGGCGAAGAGCAGCCGGGAAAGGGGCTGCGTGCGGCTGCGATCAATGGAATCGACAAGGTTCTGGGCCGACTTCTGTCCCATTTTTTCCAAGGGAGCGATGTCTTCTGCCTTCAAAAAATACAAATCGCCGGGCGACGTGATGCGCTTTGCCGCCAGCAGGGCCTCGGCCACTGCCGGTCCCAGACCTTCAATGTCCATGGCGTCGCGTGAGGCAAAATGCGTAATGCGCCGCGTCAGCTGCGCCGGACATTCAGGCCCGGTGCAGCGAATGGCCGCCTCATCCGGGTCCTCGAAAACCGGCGCGCCGCACACCGGGCAGGTTTTGGGCATTTCGAAAGGAACGGCATCGGGCGGCCGCTTTTCACGGACGACCGATACGACCTCGGGAATGATGTCCCCCGCCTTGCGCACCACAATCGTGTCGCCGATGCGCACGTCCTTTTGGGCGATAAAGTCGCGGTTGTGCAGCGACGCGCGGCTGACCGTCGTACCGGCCAGGCGCACCGGCTCAAAAACAGCGTTGGGCGTCAGCACACCGGTGCGGCCCACCTGAATGAGAATGTCGAGCAAGCGGGCCTGCTTTTCCTCGGGCGGAAATTTATAGGCGACGGCCCAGCGGGGGAACTTGGCCGTACTGCCCAGCTCCGCGCGCAAAGCCAAACTGTCAACCTTAATGACCATGCCGTCGATTCCGAAGGGAAGCTCGCCGCGTTTTTCGGCAATGTCCTGAACAAAGGCGACGATTTCCTCGACGTCATCGGTGTACAGCAGCGGATCGATGATGGAAAAGCCCTGTTTTTTCAGGTATTGCAGGCTTTCGTAATGGGATGCAAAGCCGAGCTCACGCGCGTTTTGCACGTTGAAGCAAAAGCAGGAAAGCCCGCGCGAGGCGCAGATGCGGCTGTCCAGCTGGCGAAGGGAGCCGGCGGCCGCGTTGCGGGGGTTGGCAAAAAGCGGCTGGCCCAAATCCTCCTGCTCGCGGTTGACGCGCTCAAAGGACTGCGCCGACATATAGACCTCTCCCCGCGCGACCAGCGGCCGGGTCTCGGGCACGGACAGCGGAATGTCGTATACCGTCCGAAGGTTTTCCGTCACGTCCTCGCCGACCAGGCCGTCACCGCGCGTCGCCCCCCTGACCAGATTTCCGTTTTCGTAGGAAAGGGAAACCGAAAGCCCGTCGATTTTCAGCTCGCAGGTATACCGCACACCGGCATCGCGCTCTTTCATCCGCGCGTCAAACTCGCGGATTTCCTCAATGGAAAAAACATCCTGCAGGCTTTCCATGGGGAATTGGTGCGCGACCGGCTGAAATTGCTCCAAAGGCGCGCCGCCGATCCGCCGGGTCGGTGAATCGGGCTGCGCCCACTGCGGAAACCGCTCCTCCAGCTGCCGCAGCTCTTTCTGCATCATGTCATATTCATAGTCGGTGATTTCCGGAGAATCTTCGACGTAGTATTTGCGGGCGTGGTATTTCAAGGTTTCTGTCAGCTGCAGCAGCCGCTCTTTATCCGTCACGCTTTTCCCTCCCTGCCGTATTTTCAGCCCATTTATTATATCAGGAATCCGGGTGGTAGTCATTAAATTTTTGCAGCACCTCGTCGCTGCAGTCCTCGATATAGGTATAGCTCTCAGGGACGCTGCCTATCAGAATGGTTTCGGCAATGTTGACCTTTGTGTTGACCTGACAGCCAGCCCGCGTTCCCGGCGCGATGACGCTCATGTTTACGGTGGCGTCGATGACGATTTGATGCCGCGTCTGGTTGATGCCCGCGTTGGTGAACACGCTGATGAAGTTGGCGTTTACGTTGCCGACCGGCACGAGATGCACCGGAATTTTAGGTCCGCGGCCGGAAAACAGCTCGCCCCCTATCAGGTTTCCGATCGGAATGGAAATTTCCGAAGTGTCCAGCTGGGCAATTTTATCAGATGCGCGGCTGGTAATGGCGGATTTCAGGCGGTTGATGCGCACAATATCCGTTTTCAAAGCCGATATGTCCCCGTTCTGGTTCCTTTCAAAGCTGACCAGACTGTTGTAGCTCTCCCCCTCCTGCGCAAGCACTGTGCTGACGGCGTCGTTGATGATCCGCGTGGCCAGATAGGTAACGCGAGAAACGGCGTATTGCTCGACCACCGGACGAAGCCGGCTCTGCATCAGGACAAAGCCGACGGTCAGCGCAGCGCACAGAAACAGCAAAGCGGCCATTCGCCGGTAATACCCGGGGCGCCGGCGCTTGAAGCGGAGAATACGGCGTCTGCGGCGCACAGCTCCACCACCTTTCTGAATCAGTGTATTCAGAAAAGCCGGAAAATGTGCAAAAAAGCAGAGGGTTTTCGGCTTCGGCCCGTTTTCCCGTGCCATATTCGTCTGAACGCAGGGTTCTTTCGGGCAAAAAAACGCACCGCACAAAATGTACGGTGCGTTTGACGGCATGCAGACGAAAGGCGCTTAGGCCTCGATGTTTTCGCCGCTCTCTTCCTGATGGCTTCCGTCCAGCAGGGCGCGGATGCTCAGGGAGATCTTCTTCTTTTCGCTGTCGATTTCGATGATCTTGGCGTCAACCGTCTCGCCGATGGTCAGAACCTCTTCGGGACGGCCGATGCGGCGGTCGGCGATCTGCGAAATATGAATCAGGCCGTCAACGCCGGGCATGACCTCGGCAAAGGCGCCGAAGGGCATGAACTTGACGATTTTGACCGGAACGACGTCGCCCACCTTGCAGGCGGCCTCAAACTTGGTCCAGGGATTGTCGCCGGGCAGACGGTAGCCGAGGGAAATTTTTCTCTTCTCGGTATCCAGCGCAATGACGTACACCTCGATCTGCTGGCCAATCTGCAGAACGTCAGAGGGGTGCTTGACGCGGCTCCAGGAGAGCTCGGAAATGTGAACCATGCCGTCGACGCCGCCGATATCGACAAAGGCGCCATAGCTGGTGAAGGACTTGACGGTGCCGGTGTACTTGCTGCCCACTTCGATGGTTTCCCAAATCTTGTTGGCGGCTTCGCGGCGCTGCTCAGCCAGCAGGGCCTTGATGGAGCCGACGACACGGCGGCGCTGGCGGTTGACCTCGGTGATGCGGATCTTCTGGGTCGTCTTCATCAGGGAATCAAAGCTGGCCTCGCGGGGCAGACCGGTCTGGCTGGCGGGAATGAACACGCGGATGCCCAGAACCATGGCGACAACGCCGCCCTTGTTCTGGTCGACGATCGTGCCGGTCAGCGCTTCCTTGCTTTCGACAGCCTGCTCGAGCTTTTCCCAGTTCTTTACAGCATCCAGACGCTTCTTGGACAGCATGACAAGTCCTTCGACGTCGTTGACGCGCATGACATAGGCTTCGATTTCGTCGCCGATGTGAATGCTTTCAGCCAGGTTAAAGCTCGGGTCGTCGCTCAGTTCGGTGGTGGGGATGTAACCGGCCTGCTTAACGCCCAGATCAACATGGATATCCGTGTTGTTGATTTGGGTGATAATACCCTTAACCTTTTCTCCTGTATGTAAAGTTTTGAGAGATTGCTCCAAAAGCTCTTCGAAGCTTTCGTTTTCGTTGATTTTGATTTCGTCGCTCATCTTGTTGCTTACCTCCTTAATGATCAAATCCGGCGTAGACGCGCCAGCTGTGATAAAAAGACTCTGTACGCCTTCCAGCAGCGCGGGGGACAGCTCGTCAACCGATTCAATCTGCACCGTTCGCGGGCAGACGCTCCGGCAGAGCTCAAACAGGCTTTTGGTGTTGCTGCTTTGGCGGTCTCCTATCACGACGACTGCGTCGGATTTGGATGCTAACCGATAGGCCTCGCTCTGGCGCTCATCAGTAGCTTTACATATTGTATCAAAAAACAAGGGGTCATTACAAGTGTTTTTTAATTTATTTACAAACTGATCGTAGATTTTTCTTTGAAAGGTCGTTTGCACGACGACGGCGATGGGGACTTCTGACAGTTTTTCGCACGCATCCGACAGTTCCCGCTCGGTTTCGACGATCAAAACGCCCTCTCCTGCCC
>CAKUPI010000124.1 GCA_934675045.1 uncultured Eubacteriales bacterium | reverse complement strand
TGGTGGGAACAACAGGGCTCGAACCTGTGACCCCATGCTTGTAAGGCATGTGCTCTCCCAGCTGAGCTATGCTCCCTTGTTCCGCAGCGACGAGAATTATTATACCCATTCCCCGGCCAAATGTCAAGACCTTATTTTCATTTTTCTGCTTTTTTTCCCGGCTCGAGCAGCGCCAGCAGCTCGTCGCGGGTAAAGGCATAATCGGCGTCGCAGAACTGGCAGGTCACGTGCGCCTCCGGCTGGCTGTGCGCCAGCTTCAAAAGCTCCTCCCGGCCCATGCTCAAAAGGGCCTGCTCCACCTTGGCGCGCGAGCATTTGCACCGGTAGGCAATGGGGTGGCGGTCGAGAATCTCGTAGTCCATGTCGCCGTAAAGGTCCGCCATCGCCTGCTCGATATCCCCCTTCTGCAAATGCGCCGTCACGCTGCCGAAGGCGGCGATGCGCTCTTCGAGTTCGGTGATCAGCGCGTCGTCGGCCCCCGGCATCAGCTGCAGCAAAAAGCCCCCGGCGCAGCTGACCGACTGATCGCGCCCGACCAGAACGCCCAGCGCGCAGACGGTGGGCACCTGCTCGCTGACGGCAAAATAGGCGGCGACGTCCTCGGCGATTTCGCCGCTGCGCAGCTCGACCCTGCCGGAAAAAGGCTCGCCCTCTCCCATGTCGCGAATGACGGTCAGCACGCCGTCGCAGCCGACGCCGCCGCCGACATCGAGCTTTCCGTCGGGCCGCAGCGGCAGCTCAACGGCCGGGTTCTGCAAGTATCCCCGGGTGTTGCCGTGCGAGTCGGACACCGCCGTGATGGAGCCGAGCGGCCCGCCGCCGCGAATTTGCAGCGTCACCGACCCGTCCTCTTTTTTTATGTCGTCGCCCATCATGCCGCACGCCGTCAGCGCGCGCCCGAGCGCGGCCGTCGCCAGCGGCAGGGTATGGTGAACAAGGCGCATGTGCTCCACCGTTTCGGTCGTCTGCACGGCGACAAAGCGGACCATGCCGCCGGCCGCCATTCCGCGAATCAGCAAATCACTCATAGAGCTTCCTCACTTTTCTGTCTCAATTTCACGCAGATTGGGGGTGATTTTCTGCGCCGCAAAAAAAAGCCGGCCCTCTTCCGCGCCGGCCGGGCGCAGGCTGAGCCCCTGAAAGACCCCCCGCAGGCGAAAGCCCGTCTCGGCGAGCACCTGCTCGAGCACCGCGCGCGGGTAGGCGCGCTGGTAATGCTCCTCTGTCCGGCGGCGGTAAACGCCCTCTTCTTCAAAAAACAGGTCCACCTGATGCACGCACAGCCGGCTTTTGGCCTCCCAGCCGTAGCGCCACGCGCTGAACCAGCCCTCGCCCTCGTCGACGCTGCAAAGCCCGGCCATTTGGCGAAAGAGAGCGGGCGTCTTGACGTCAAACAGAAACAGCCCGCCCTGCTCTAAAAAGAGTGAAACCCGCGCAAAGGCCCGCTTCAGCTGCCGCCTGTCCGGCAGGTAGTTGACGCTGTCCAGACAGCAGACGGCGGCCTGAACGGTGCCGTACAGGTCAAGCTCGCACATGTCCTGACAGATAAAGACCGGCGGCACGGGCAGGCCCTGGCACTTGTCGCGCGCCAGCGTCAGCATTTCGGCCGAAATGTCGGCCGCTATCATCTCGTACCCCCGCTCCGCAAGCAGCGCCGTCAGCGAGCCTGTGCCGCAGGCCAGTTCAAGCACGATGGACGGTTTTTGCCGGTAACGACGGAAAAGCCGCTCGATTTGAGCGGCATACTCCCGATAGGGGACATTATCCGTCAGCGCATCGTACAGCCCGGCCAGGGCCGAATACTGCATCATTCCTCTTTGACGCGCTCCAGCGCGGTGCGGTACCCGCCCTTGCCATAGTTCAGACATCGGTTGACGCGGCTGATGGTCGCCGTGCTGGCCCCCGTCATTTCAACAATGTCAGTATAAATATACCCTTCGCTGAGCAGGCGGGCCACCCAAAAGCGCTGCTTGATGGCCAAAAGCTCTGCTACGGTACAAAGGTCCTCGAACAGAGCATAGCATTCTTCCACGTTTTCCAGCTTCAAAATTGCCTGAAACAGTTTGTCCATGTTTTCATCGCAAATGCTGTTATTCATTCGACACCCTCTTTTCTCTGTTTATTTCAAAAGGCCGCTTTTCTCCGCGCCTCTTTCCCTATTGTTATTTTAGCGAAAACTGCGCACAAAGTAAAGCGTAAAAATGTTTTTTGCGCTATTGCGTAAAAAGATTTTGCAGCTCCAGCAGGCTGTGCACCACCGGGCAGCCGCAGCGCAGCAAATCGCCGCGCGATTGATGGCCGCAGTCGACCAGCACGCAGTCGGCCTCCAGCGCCTGCGCCATCTCCCAGTCGTGCACCAAATCGCCCACCACCAGCACGCGGCCGCCGTCGGCGCCGCTTTCGCGCAGCCAGAGCTGCGCCCGCTCCACCTTGCTCTCGGATCGGATGTCGCCGGCGCCCAGCACGGCGTCGAAGCTGGCGGACAGGCCCATTTCCCGCATCATGGCGCGCAGACGCCCCTGCTCGAAGGACGAGATGACGACCTGCCTGCACCCGGCCCCGGCAAAGTAGGCGACGGCCTCGCGCGCGCCGGGGGCAATGCGGGCACGCGAAAAATGCCGGGCATAGCCCTCGACGAACTCGCGGCTGAGCTGCTCGAAGGAGACCTGCGACAAGTCGAAGATCTTCTCGTAGTAGCGGATGATGGGCATTTCCATAATTTCGTAGTACCACTGCCGGGTCATGGGCGGACGGCCGCGCTTTTGCAGCATGTCGCTGACCGCCGCAATCGACGTCTCCAAATCGTCGAGCAGCGTGCCGTTAAAATCCCACACGACGTGGCTGTACCGCTCCGGGCGCATCAGAAGAGCCGGCGCCTGGCCTTGAGGCCGGTCGGCGTGATGGCCAGGCCGCCCTCGGCCGTCTCCCTGATGCAGGGCGGCATGTTGCAGCCGATTTGGTACATGGCGTCGATGACCTCGTCGGGGGGAATGAAGCTCTCAACGCCGGAAAGGGCCAGATCGGCCGCCGCAATGGCCATGCAGGCGTACATGCCGTTGCGCTTGATGCAGGGCACCTCGACCAGCCCGGCGACAGGGTCACAGGCCAGCCCGAGCGCGTTTTTCAGCGCGATGGCCGCCGCGTGGGTGGTCTGGTGGGCCGTGCCGCCCATCACGTCGCACAGGGCGGCCGCCGCCATGGCGCTGCCGCTGCCGACCTCGGCCTGACAGCCCCCCTGCGCGCCCGAAATGGTGGCGCGGGTGGCGATGACGGCCCCGATGCCGGTGGCCGTGATGAGCGCGTTGACCGCTTCGCGATCGGTAAAGCCGTACTCCTCCTGCGCCGCGAGCAGAACGCCGGGCAGAACGCCGGCCGAACCCGCCGTCGGCGCCGCGACGATAACGCCCATGGCCGCGTTGTACTCGCTCGTCCCGAGCGCGTAGGCCATGGCCCGCGCCGACAGGGAGCCGAGCAGGCTTTTGTGGTTTTTAAAGTGCTTGTAATAGCGCGCGGCGTCGCCGCCGGTCAGGCCGCTGACCGATTTGATCTCGCTGGAAATCCCGCCTGCCGCCGCCTCGCGCATCACGTTGTAGGTGTGCTCCACCCTCTCGCGCAGCTGCTCGATGCTCAGCCCGCTGTCGGCCTGCTCCTCGCGCAGCACGATCTGCCAGATGGGCTGGCTGTTTTTTGCCGCCTCATCGAGAATATAGTCAATGCTCGGTATGTTCATGTCTGCTGCCCGCCTGTCATCAGAATTTGGGAATGGAAACCACTGCGCCGACGCTGCCCACCTGCTCCAGCGCGGTGACCGTTTCCCGGTCAACCGGCACGTCGGTTTCGATAACGGTCATCACGTCGCCCTCGCGCTTGTCGCGCGCCAGGCGAAGGTTGCCGATGTTGTAGCCGCTGCCCGACAGCGTCTGCGCGATTCCGGCCAACGTGCCCGGCGTGTCCTTGTGAAAGACAAGCAGCGTGTCGTACAGACAGGCGGCGTCAATGGCGAACCCGTTGAGCTCGACCAGCCGAATGGCGCCGCCGCCCACCGAAATGCCGCGCAGGTTGACGCTGCGCCCCCCGCCCGACGCTTCGATGCGCACTGTGTTGGGGTGAAAGCGCGGCTCCTCCGCCGTGACGATTTCGTATTCCATGCCGCGGAACTGCGCCAGCTGCAGGCTTTCGCGCACCTTGACGTTGTCGGTGCTGAAGCCCAGCAGGCCGCCGACGACCGCCTTGTCGGTGCCGTGCCCGCGGTAGGTGTCGGCAAAGGAGCCGTAAAAGGTCACCCTGGCCTTTTTGATGTCGGCGCCCACAATCATGCGGCAGGCCAGCCCGATGCGGATGGCGCCCGCCGTGTGCGACGAGGACGGGCCGACGGTAATGGGCCCCAGGATATCAAACATATTGACACTCATAACCGATCCCCCTCATTACGGGAATATGCCGCGGATGCGCTTGGCCGTGCAGACGCGCTCGAGCGCGATGAGATAGGCGCCCATGCGCATGGGGACGCTGTTTTTGCGCGACGCTTCCCACACCTCGTCATAGGCCTTGAGAATGATGCTCTTGAGCATGCGGTTGATCTCAAACTCGTCCCACATGAGCGACTGCACATTCTGCACCCGCTCAAAGTACGAGACGATGACGCCGCCCAGCGTGGCGACAAGGTCGGGAATGACAAGGCAGTCCTTTCCTTCAAGAATCTCGTCGGCCTCGGCGGTGATCTGCGCGTTTCCGCCCTCGAGCACGATCTGCGCCTGCACCGACGCCGCGTTTCCGGCGTTGATGCGGCCGGAGATGGCGCAGGGGATGAGCACGGTGCATTCAGAGGCAATCAGCTCCTCGTTGGCGATGTGCTCGACGCCGACCTCCTGATAATCGGCTATCTTGCGCCCGCTCTCGACGTGCGCCGCAATGGCCGGAATGTTCAGCCCCTTGGCGCTGCGGATGGCGCCGGTGGCATCGCCGAGCGCGATGACGCGGATGCCCTCTTCAAACAGGCGGCGGGCCGCCTCTTTGCCCACCTTGCCAAAGCCTAAAATGGCGGCCGTACACCGCTCTTCCTCCAGCTTGAGCCGCTTGATGGTCTCCTTGAGCACATAGCTGACGCCGCGGCCGGTCGCCTCGGTGCGGCCGATGGACCCGCCCAGCTGCAGCGGTTTTCCGGTGACGATGCCCGGCACCGCATGTCCGCGCATCATGCTGTAAGTGTCCATAATCCAGCCCATGATCTCTTCGTTGGTGTTGATGTCGGGCGCCGGAATGTCCTCGTCCGGCCCGATGATGGGCAGAATCATGGCGGTATAGCGGCGGGTCAGCCGCTTGAGCTCGTTTTGCGACAGCGTGGCCGGGTCGACGGTGACGCCGCCCTTGGCGCCGCCGAAGGGCAGGTTGGCCAGCGCGCATTTGAAGGTCATCAGACCGGCCAGCGCCTTCATCTCGTCGTGATTGACGTCCTGATGAAAGCGCACGCCCCCCTTGTACGGCCCCAGCAGGCTGGAGTGCTGCACGCGGTAGCCCTCGTAAATGGTGACCGTTCCGTCATCCATTTCAACGGGAATGGACACGATAAGCTCGCGCTCCGGGTATTTGACAAACTCATAGGCCGACCGTTCAAGGCCCAGCAGCTCTGCCGCGCGGTCGATGGTCTGCGTAAAACTGATGTACGGGTTGTTGTTTTGCGTCA
>CAKUPI010000123.1 GCA_934675045.1 uncultured Eubacteriales bacterium | reverse complement strand
GCGTCAGGCCGACCGAAATGAGGGCCGAAACGCGGGCGATGGGATAGCCGGTGGCCTTGGAAGCAAGCGCCGACGAGCGCGAAACGCGGGGGTTGACCTCGATGACGTAATAATCAAAGGAGCTCGGGTCCAGGGCAAACTGCACGTTGCACCCGCCCTCGATGTTGAGGGCGCGGATGAGGCGCAGCGCCGCGTCGTGCAGCATGTGGTACTCTTTGTTGGTCAGGGTCTGCGACGGGGCGACGACGATGGAATCGCCGGTGTGAATGCCGACGGGGTCGACGTTTTCCATGCAGCAAATGGCGATGGCGGTGTCGTTTTTGTCGCGCATGACCTCGAACTCGATTTCCTTATAGCCCTTGACGGACTTTTCCACCAGCACCTGCCCCACGGGCGACAGGCTGATGGCGTTTATGACGATGTCGAGCAGCTCCTCGTCGTTTTCGGCAAAGCCGCCGCCCGTTCCGCCCAGCGTAAAGGCGGGGCGCAGCACGATGGGGTAGCCGATGGCGCGCGCCTCCTCGAGCGCCTCCTCGGCGCTGTGGGCGATGGCCGACGACAGGCAGGGCTCGCCGATGCGCTCGCACAGCTCCTTGAACAGCTCGCGGTCCTCGGCCTGCTCGATGGATTCAAAGCTGGTGCCCAGAATCTCGCACTGGCACTCGCGCAGAATCCCCTTCTGCGCCAGCTGCATGGCAAGGTTGAGTCCGGTCTGGCCGCCCAGCGTCGGCACGATGGCGTCGGGGCGCTCCTTGCGGATGATCTTGGCGACATATTCCAGATTGAGCGGCTCCATATACATCTTGTCGGCGATATGGGTGTCGGTCATGATGGTGGCCGGATTGGAGTTGACCAGAATAACGCTGTACCCCTGCTCCTTCAGAGCCATGCACGCCTGCGTGCCCGAATAGTCGAACTCGGCGGCCTGCCCGATGACGATAGGACCCGAGCCGATGACCAGAATCTTTTTCAAATCTTCTCTTTTAGGCACGGAAAGCACCTCCCTGCGCTTCTTTGTAAACATTCATATTCTCGATAAAGGTATTCAGCAGATACCCGCAGTCCTTGGGGCCGGAACAGCTTTCCAGATGAAACTGCACGGCGAAAATCTGCTGCTGCGCGCAGCGCACGCCCTCGGCCGTGCCGTCCAGCAGGCTGACGTGCGTCAGCTCGAGCGGGGTCCCTGCCAGACTGGCGGCGTCGATGGCGTAAATGTGGCTCTGCGACGTGACTTCAATGCCGCCGGACACAAGGTTTCTCACCGTCTGGTTGGCGCCGTGGTGCCCCACCTTCATTTTGACGGTTTTGGCCCCGTTGGCCAGCGCGATGATCTGGCAGCCCAGCCCGATGCCGAAGATGGGCAGCCGCCCCTGCAAATCGCGCACCAGCCCAATGACCGGCGCGGCCTCCTCCGGGTTGCCGGGGCCGTCGGACAAAAGCAGCCCGTCGGGCCGCAGGGCCAGAATGGTGTCCGCCGGGGTGTCATAGGGCACGATGGTGACGTTGCACCGGCAGCTGTTCAGGCTGCGGATGACGCTGTGGCGGATGCCGCAGTCGACGGCGACCACGTTGTAGCGGGGGTTGGCGGTGCGGCTGTACCATATTTTCTTGCAGGAGACGCGCCGGACGTAATCGGTGACCGGCTTTTCGGCCCGCAGGCGGCGCAGCGCCTCCTCGACGGGCACGTCGGCGTCGGTGAGGATGACGCGCATACTGCCCTCGTCGCGGATCATCCGGGTCAGCATGCGGGTGTCCACCCCCTGAATGCCGGGAATGCCGTCCTCTTCCATCTGCTCGCTCAGCGTCTGCGTGTAGCGGTAGTTGGAGGGGTTGTCGTTGTATTCGCGCACGATAAACCCGCCCATGTCGGGCACCTTGGACTCATAGTCGTCGTCGGCCAGGCCGTAGTTGCCGATGAGGGGGTAGGTCATGCACACCATCTGCCCGCAGCAGGAGAGGTCCGACAGGATTTCCTGGTAGCCGACCATAGCGGTATTGAACACCAGCTCGGCCACCCGCTCGACGTCGGCGCCGAAGCCCTGCCCGACAAAGCGCGCGCCGTTTTCACAGACGATTTGTTTCTTTGTTTGTTTCATTTCCGCGTTCCCGTTCCTTTCATCAGACGCCGGCGTCGTAAATGACGCTGCCGCCGCGTATTGTCATCACAACCCGCCCCGCCAGCGTCATGCCGGCAAAGGGGGTGCTTTTTCCCATGGACGCAAACTCCTGCGCATCGACGGTGTGAAGCCCGTCCCAGTCGAGCAGCACCCAGTCGCCCGCGGGCGCCGGACGCCCCAGCACCCGGCGGGGGTTCTCCCCCATCAGCGCCAGCAGCCGCTCGGGCGGAATCACACCGTCCAGCGCGGTGCGCGACACGGCGAAGGCCGTTTCCGAGCCCACGATGCCCATGGCGCTTTTTTGCAGCCCCCGCCCCTTTTCCGCCGCCGTGTGCGGCGCGTGGTCGGTGGCGATGCAGCCGATGGTCCCGTCGCGCACGCCCTCCCAAAGGGCCTCTCTGTCCATTGCCGAGCGTAATGGCGGGTTCATTTTATACTTTCCGTCATCGGTTTTGATGTCATCCTCACACAAGAGCAGGTGATGCGGCGTGACCTCGCAGGTCACGTCCAGCCCCTTCTTCCGCGCCCGGCGAACCAGCTCGACGCCCTCGGCCGTTGAAATGTGGCAGACGTGGTAGCGGCACCCGGTCTGCTCGGCCAGCCGGAGGTCGCGCTCGATCTGGCGCCACTCCGACTCGTTTGAAATGGCAGGCAGCTGCATACGCGCGCCGCAGCCGGTGCTGACGCAGCCGCCGGGGACGAGCAGGCTGTTGTCCTCGCAGTGCGCCGCCACAAAGGACCCGGCCGCCCGGACGCGCTCCATGGCGCAGCGCATGACCTCGTCGCGCTGCACGCCGCTTCCGTCGTCGGAAAACCCGGCGACGCGGCTCAGATCGCGCGGCGGCACGACGGCCGCCTGACCGGCGCGCCCTTCGGTGAGGCTCATATAGGGCAGCACCTCGACGCAGGCGTCGCGGTCGACGATGTCGAGCTGCGCGCGCAAACGCCCCTCGCTGTCGGGCGCGGGGTTTAAATTAGGCATGGCGCACACCGTGGTGTAGCCGCCGCGCGCCGCCGCGCGCGTGCCCGTGGCGATGGTTTCCTTTTCTTCAAAGCCCGGCTGGCGCAGGTGAACGTGCAAATCGCAGAAGGCAGGGGCCAGCGTCAGGCCGCGGCCGTCGACGACGCGGTCGGGGCCGGGGCACTCGATGCGCTCGTCCCGCTGCACAAAGGCCCCCCCGTGCAGCACGCGGGCGCCGCGCACAATCAGCGCCATAACTCGCCCTCCAGGCTGCGGCGGATGGCCGCCATGCGGACATACACGCCGTTTTCCATCTGCTTAAAAATGCGCGAGCGCGGGTGCTCGACCAGCTCCGAGGCAATTTCCACGCCGCGGTTGACCGGCGCGGGGTGCATGATGATGGCGCCCGGCTTCATCTGCCCGACGCGCCCGGCCGTCAGGCCGTACTGCCGGTGGTACTGCTCGTCGGTCATGCCGGCGCCGCCCTCGTGCCGCTCGTGCTGAATGCGCAGCATCATCAGAATGTCGCATTCGCGCACCGCTTTTTCAAACTCCATAAAGCGCAGGCCCGGCTCCATGTACTCCTCCGGCCCCGAAACATAGACCTCCATGCCCATTCTCTGCATGACGTCGTAGTTGGTGTGCGCCACGCGCGAATGGGAGATGTCGCCGCAGATGGCGATTTTGACGCCGTCGAACCCGCCGAACTCCTGCCGGATGGTCAGCAGGTCCAGCAGCGACTGCGAGGGGTGGTCGCCGGTGCCGTCGCCGCCGCTGACAATGGGCGTGCGCATGTGGCCCGCCAGCTCGTCGTAGTAGCGCGTGTGGGCGCGGACGACCAGCAGGTCGATGCCAAAGCAGTCAAACACCTTGACGGTGTCGTAAAAGGTTTCCTTTTTTGTCAGGGAAGACCGGCCCGGATCAAAAGAAATGACCCGCAACCCCAGCTTTTCTTCCGCTACCTGAAAGCTGTACTGTGTGCGAGTCGACGGTTCAAAAAATAAATTACATGCGATCTTTCCATTGAAATTGGGAACAGCGGCCCCATCCCGGAACGCCTGCGCGTCTTCGAGAATTCGGGTGATCTCTGCGGTTTCCAGTTCCTTCAGGCTGAATAAATTCTTAAGCATGTGTCCTCCCTTTCTACCGGCTGGCAGAGCGCCCGCCCCGCCAAAAGTATTTTTAACAAATTTTTTTTATTATACCATCAACCACCTCTCTTTTCAACGCTTGGCGCGCAAAAAAAGGCGACAAACTTTTTCGCCTCCCCCGCGCCGCCTTTTGTCGGATTTTGTATCTTTCGGCCCTGTCTGCTTGCATTCCCCCCGCTGTGCGGTATATAATTATAGGTATCAGAGAAAACGCATTCATCATCTGAAAGGAGTCTTTCCATGCTTCTCGGACACAACAAGGTTTCTTTTCTCCACCTTCCCACCCCGCTCGAATACCTGCCCACCATCTCGCGCCAGCTGGGCGTTCAGTTTTATATCAAGCGCGACGACCTGACCGGTCTGGGCATGGGCGGCAACAAGCTGCGCAAGCTCGAATACCTCCTGTACGACGCGCAGCAGCAGGGCGCCACCATGCTGATGACGCTGGGCGGCGCGCAGACCAACCACGGCCGCCTGACCGCCGCCGTCGCCGCCAAATACGGCATGCGCTGCGCCATTCTGTGCATCGACGACTACCCCGGCGAGGTCAGCGCCAACATTCTGCTCGACCGCATCATGGGCGCCGACGTCATTTTGAAAAAGAGCGACGGCCGCCCCGAAGGCGAGCAGTTTGACGAGCTGACCGCCCAGATGATCAAAAAGTACACCGACGAGGGCGAAAAGGTCTACCTCATCCCCGTCGGCGGCTCCAACCGCATCGGCATGCTCGGCTATTACGAGTGCGCCCGCGAAATCACCGCCCAGGCCTTTGAAATGGGCATTTCCCACGCCCGCCTGCTGTGCGGCGTCGGCAGCCTGGGCACCTATATGGGCCTTTACTGCGGCCTGAAGAACGAAGGCTCCCCCCTCCGCCTGACCGGCATTGCCATTTCGCCCTTCAGCAGCGCCAAGGAGACCCGCGTCGTCGAGTACTTCAACGAGGTGCGCGATTCCCTCGGCCTGAACATCGCGGCCACCCGCGCCGACTTTGACATCGAGACGGAATACGCCCGCGAAGGCTACAACAAGCCCGACGCCGCCGTGCGCGACGCCATTTATCAGATGGGCCGCGCCGAAGCCGTCATTCTGGACCCCTGCTACACCGGCAAGGCCTTTGCCGGCATCCGCGACATGGTCCGCGAAGGCAAAATCCAACAGGGCGAAACGGTCATCTTCCTGCACACCGGCGGCGCCCCCGGCATCAACACACCCTTTCACCGCATCGAGATGGAGCGCGAGCTGCTCGGCGGCGTGACCATTCTGTAAGCGCCGGTTCCGTCCGCTCGCCGACACACACAAGGGAGGACGTATGAACAAAAAACAAAAGTATCTTCTGACCGCCGCCGCCGCGCTGGCCTGTGCCTCTGCCCCCTTCGCCGCCGAGGCGGCGCGGCGCCGCATCGACCGGCTCCGTTATCATCCGCAGGGCATTTTTGCCGAGGTCGGCGGCCGCAAAATGCA
>CAKUPI010000122.1 GCA_934675045.1 uncultured Eubacteriales bacterium | reverse complement strand
AATGCATCCTGCTGCGCCTTGTTGAAGCGGTGGATTTCGTCGACAAAGACGATGGTTTTCTCCCCAAAGCGCCGGTTTTCCTCGGCGCGGTTCATGACCTCGCGGATTTCCCTGATTCCGCTTGTCACGGCGCTGAAGTCGATGAAGGCGGCCTTCGTGCGCCCGGCTATGATGCGGGCCAGCGTCGTTTTCCCGACGCCCGGCGGCCCCCAGAAAATCATCGACCCGATTTGGTCCTGCTCGATCAGCTGGCGCAGCACCTTGCCCGGCCCCAACAGATGCTCCTGCCCGACAAACTCGCCGAGCGTGCGCGGGCGCAGACGGCTGGCCAGCGGACGCAGCGCCTGCGCGCGGCCATCCAAAAGGCTCTGCTGCTCCATATCTCCCACCTCGCTTTCCGCTTTCAGCATACCACCGGGCCCGGCAAAAAACAAGAACCCGCGCCCCTCTGCCGGGGGCAAAGGCAAAAGCCGGGCGGGAAAACCCCGTCCGGCTCGCGGCTTTTGGCGTGCAGGCTGCGAAAGCGCCCGGCCCGGCAGGCCGGGCTTTCTCACTTTCCGATGATCCCGCCCAGCTCATCGGCCATGTCGTTGACCGCGTTCACCGCCCGGTTGGCCTGCTTGCGCACGGCCCGGCGGCCGCGGCTGTCCGACAGGCCCATGACGGCCACGCTCAGCGCGGCCCCGGCCAGCATACCGACGGTCATCGGCGCGAAAAATCCCTTTGCCATGGCTTGATACCTCCTTGTTTCGCCGCTTAGTATCCCCGCCGGCGCACACTTTATACCGAGGGGAATTGCGCCCTTCCCGGCGGTATGATATACTGAAATTGTCCCATCCGCGGCGCTGCACGTGCGCAAACCGCGCCGCTTCCTTATCATTTCAGTGAACAGCGAGGTGTGCTTATGAAACTGCTCATTCAAAACGCCCGGTTGCTCAGCCTGCGCGACGGCCTTGACGGCCCGGGCGACGTGCGCGTCGAGGACGGACGCATCGCCGCCATCGGCCCGGACGCCGGCAGGGGCGCCGGTGACTTCCCCCGCATTGACGCCGGCGGGCTTTGCCTCGCCCCCGGGCTTGTCGACCTGTACGCCCGCGTTACCGAGCCGTCGGCGCAGGGGCACGAAAGCGCCATCAGCCTGTCGCGCGCGGCGGCCGCCGGCGGGTACACCGCGGTGTGCGCCCACTTCGGCGCGTGTACGCCGCAGGACATCACCGATTTTATCGAGCGCGCGCAGTATGCCAGCTGTGATCTTCTGCCCGCGGCGCGGCTGACGGCCGACGGGCGCGAGCTTCTGCACTACGGCGACCTCAAGCTGGCGGGCGCGCGCGCCTTTTACAACGAGGAGGGCATCGACGACCCCCTGCTGATGCGCGACGCGCTCTTCCGCGCCAAAAAGCACAGCGCCTTTCTCCTGTCGCGCTGCCGCGAAAAGCGGCTGTGCGGCGAGGGCTACATCCGCGAGGGCGCCTTTTCCCGCATGATGGAGGTGCAGGGCATTCCCGCCTCAGCCGAAGCCGTCATGGCGGCGCGCGACCTTGTGCTGTGCCGCGAGTCGGGCGCGCCCGTGCATCTGGCCCACGTCAGCACGGCGGCCACCGTCAGCCTGATCGCCGAGGCCAAGGCGCACGGCCTGCCCGTGACCTGCTCGACCGAGCCGCATTATCTGGCCCTCACCTCGTCTGAGCTGCGCTCGTTCAGCCCCCTCTGCAAGCTCGACCCGCCCCTCGGCAACCCCGAGGACGTCCGCGCGCTGCGCGACGGGCTCAAAAGCGGCGTCATCGACTGCGTCGCCTCCGGCCACACCCCCCTGACGGCCGCCGACAAAAACCGCTCCCTGCTGTCGGCCGCCTGCGGCGCCTCCTCTTTGGAAACCGCCCTGCCGGTCTGCCTGACCGCCCTGTACCACACGGGCGAAATGCCGCTGGCCGGGGTGCTTGACCGCCTGTCGGCCGCACCGGCTTCCCTGCTGGGCCTCAAGACCGGGCGGCTCGCCGCCGGGTACGACGCCGACTTTGTCCTCTTTGACCCCGACGCCGAATGGGTCTGCTCCGGCCGCCGCTTTGTTTCCCGCGGCCAGAACACCCCCTTCGAGGGCAAAACACTGCGCGGCAGGGTTCTGTACACCGTCAAGGCCGGCCGCGTCATCGTGGAAAAGGGCGCTTTGAAATAACGCGGCCATCTGGGCAAAAAAGTTTTGCTATTTCGATGTTTTTGTGATATACTATCATATTATATGACGGAAGGAGATACTTTTATGAAAAAGCTGTTGGGCTGGCTCGCGGCATTGTCTGTCGTTTCCGCCTTCCTCGTTTTCGTTTTTTACTTCTTCAAGGTCAACCCCCAATATTGCCCCTGCTGCAAAGAGGAAAACGAAGAGGATTTCGCCGACTGAACGTCACCGCCAAACTCCCCGTAAGGTTTTCCGCTTTGCGGGGAGTTTATTTTGCTTTTTTGCAAAAAAACCGAAAATAAAATCTTTTTCAAAAAAAATCACTTTTAGGGCTTTACAAATCACCCTGTTGTGTTGTATAATGATCAAGCGTCATACAGGGGTATAGCTCAGCCGGTAGAGCAGCGGTCTCCAAAACCGCGTGCCGAGGGTTCGATTCCTTCTGCCCCTGCCACTGTTAAAATCCTCTGATGAGGTTTTGATAGAGACCGGGGGTTCTTTCCTCCTCATGGCCGTGTAGTTCAGTTGGTTAGAACGCTAGCCTGTCACGCTAGAGGTCGACGGTTCGAGCCCGTTCACGGTCGCCATTATGCCTTTGTAGCTCAGTTGGTAGAGCAGCGGACTGAAAATCCGCGTGTCGTTGGTTCGATTCCGACCGAAGGCACCACCTGCGGATGTAGCTCATCTGGTAGAGCGCCACCTTGCCAAGGTGGAGGTAGCGAGTTCGAGCCTCGTCATCCGCTCCAGTTTTCTGACAGGAGTTTTTAGCGTTAAAAGCTCCTGTCATCTTCTATGGCGCCATAGCCAAGTGGTAAGGCACGGGTCTGCAAAACCCTGATTCCCCAGTTCAAATCTGGGTGGCGCCTCCATATGAACAAAGCCTCTTTCGTCCTTGTCGGACGGAAGAGGCTTTTTTGTGCTTTCAGGACAATCACGGGTGAAAGCGGGGCAAACGCAAGGCAAATACAGGCAAGCACAGAGCAAATGCGGGCAAGCACGGCGAAAGCAAGGCAAACGCGGGGCGGTCGCGGGGAAAATACAGGCAAGCATAGAGTAAATGCGGGCAAGCACGGCGAAAGCAAGGCAAACGCGGGGCAAAAACAGGCAAATACAGGCAAGCACAGAGCAAAATGGGCAAGCACGGGCGCAAGCAAGACAAACACGGCTGCCGGGCTTTCGGGCCGCCAAAAGCGGGCTTTTTCCGATACAGAACAGGGATCTTTTACGCACAGGGGGGGCTTTCAACCGGTCCTTTGCTCCGGCTTGACAAAGGAGTGACAAGGCGCTATAATTTAATTGTTGCATACGCAACGATTGGAGGCGAGAGAAGATGAAAGGCAACCTCATGTGGAACATCGGGCTGATTGCGCGGTGTGCATCGCTTTACCGCGACGCGAAGCTGGAGCACATCGGCATCAGCGGCTATCAGGCGCCCTATGTCACGCGCATCTGCCGCATGCCCGGCATTGCGCAGGATGAGCTGGCGCAGAGCCTGCGCGTCAACCGCAGCAGCGTGACGCGGCAGCTGGCGCTGCTGGAGGAAAACGGATTCATCACCCGCACGCGCAGTCCCAATGACAGGCGTGTGCTCTGCGTTTACCCGACGGAAAAAATGGAGAAGGCCCTGCCGGTCGTGCGCGAAGTTTTCGGCGCATGGCGCAACGCGCTGACCGAGGGGATGGACGAGAGAGAAATCGAGGTGCTGGAAGAGCTTTTGGAGCGTCTGGCGGCTCGTGCGGAGAAGCTGCAATGAAGATGATTTATACGTATATCAGGCCCCGGCTGAAAGGCATGGCGCTGCAGGTCACCATCAAGTTCGGCGGTACCATCGTCGAGCTGCTGCTGCCGTGGATGCTGTCCGTCATTCTGGATGATTTGGTGCCGCTGCGCGATGTCCGCCGCATTGTCTGCTGGGGGCTGGGCATGGTGCTGTGCGCCGCGCTGGCCCTTTGCGCCAACATAACGGCCAACCGCATGGCCACCCGCATTTCGCGCAGCATTACGCAGCAGCTGCGCCGCGATCTGTTTACCCGAACGGCGCATCTGTCCTGCGCGCAGGAGGACATGTTTACCACGCCGTCGCTGGTCGCCCGTCTGACCACCGACACCTACCATGTGTATCAGATGATCGATCGCATGCAGCGGCTGGGTATCCGCGCCCCCATTCTGCTGCTGGGCGGCACGGCGCTCACCCTGCTGCTGGACCCGGTGCTGACGATGGTGCTGGCCGCCGTCATGGTGCTGCTGGCCGTGATTGTGCGGCAGGTGTCGAAACGCGGTGTCACGCTGTACGGAAAAACGCAGCAGGCGCTTGACCGTATGCTCCGCCGCGCGCAGGAGAGCATGGCGGGCATTCGCGTCATTCAGGCGCTGTCCAAGTCGGACTATGAAAAGCAGCGCTTTGACGAGGCCAACGCCGACGTCGTGCGCTGCGAGCGCCGCGCCGCCGCGCTGATGAACATCACCAACCCGGTCATGAACTTTTTGCTCAACACCGGCCTGGTCTGCGTCATTGTCGTGGGCGCCTACCGCGTCAACGCCGGCGTCACCGGCCCGGGTGCCATCATCGCCTTTATGAGCTACTTTACCATCATTCTCAACGCGCTTTTGATGGTGACTCGCCTGTTTGTCATGTACTCCAAGGGCGTGGCCAGCGCCAACCGCATTGCCGAGGTGATGAACAGCGAAAAGCAGATGGAGCCGCAGCCGGTGCCCGTCCGCGACGAGGAAAGCTGCATTGCGTTTGACCACGTCACCTTTTCCTACGGCAAAATGCGCGACAACCTGACCGACATCAGCTTTTCGCTGAACAAGGGCGAAACCTTGGGCATCATCGGCCCGACGGGCAGCGGAAAGAGCACCATT
This sequence comes from uncultured Eubacteriales bacterium, assembly GCA_934675045.1. Classification (GTDB taxonomy): domain Bacteria; phylum Bacillota; class Clostridia; order Oscillospirales; family Butyricicoccaceae; genus Ventrousia. Next base: position 657 of record CAKUPI010000122.1, on the reverse strand, counting down.
CTCAACCTGCTGCTGCGGTTTTACGACCCGGACAAGGGCAGCGTGCGCATCGGCGGCCGCGATGTGCGCAGCATCCCCCACGAGGTGCTGCACACCATGTTCGGCGTTGTGTTCCAGAACGATTTTCTGTATGCCGGGTCGATTGCAGAGGACATCGACTTCGGCCGCGGGCTGTCGCGCGAGCGGATCGAAGCGGCCGCCTGCACGGCGCAGGCGGAGTTTATCGCCGGGCGCGAGGAGGGATTTGAGTACGAGCTGGTGCCCAAGGGGGCCAACCTGAGCGGCGGGCAGAAGCAAAGGCTGCTGCTGGCGCGCGCAATGGCGGCCTCGCCCGATATTCTGCTGCTCGACGACAGCTCCAGCGCCCTTGACTACAAAACCGACGCGGAGCTTCGCCGCGCGCTGGCCCGCGATTTTGCCGACACAACCAAAATTATCGTGGCGCAGCGCGTCAGCTCCATCCGCAATGCCGACAAGATTCTGGTGCTGGAGGACGGAAAGGCGGTCGGCTACGGCACGCACGACGAGCTGATGGACACCTGCGAAAGCTACCGGTTTATCGTGAGCGTACAGATGGAGGAGGTGAGCTGATGGCGCGGAAAAAACAAAAGCCGGGCGCGCCCGGCGGGCAGGACGGCGCCGAGCGCGCGGCGGGCC
>CAKUPI010000121.1 GCA_934675045.1 uncultured Eubacteriales bacterium | reverse complement strand
GCGTTCTCTCCCGCTGTGAAGCGCGGAAAGGAACGGGAATCTATATGACAAACAGGAAAACGACGAAAAGAAGATGGACGGCGCTCGTCGCCGCCTGCTTTGCGGTGATGCTGCTCGGCGGCGGGGCCTTTTACCAGCAGGCACATGCGGTCGCGTCCGTGGTGTCGCTCGATGTCAACCCGAGCATTGAGCTCAAGGTGAACCGAGGCGAAAAGGTGCTGGCCTGCACGCCCCTCAACGACGACGCGAAAGAGGTTCTCGCCGACATGGGCGGCGGCGCCGACCTCAAGGGCGCCAAGCTCGACGTGGCGGTAAACGCCATTGTGGGCAGCCTCGTGCGCCGTGGGTACCTCGACAGCATTTCCTCCGCCATCATGATCTCGGTGGCGGACAAAGACGCGTCGCGCGCGGAAAAGCTCCGGCGCGAGCTGACAAGCGCCGTGGACGGCGTGCTGCAGACCAGTCAGGCCAAGGCGTCCGTCCTGACGCAGACGCTCACGCAGGACGCGGGACTGGAGCAGCAGGCGCGGGAAAACAACATTTCCACCGGAAAGGCGGCGCTGGTAAACCGCGTCCTCGCACTCAATTCGGCGCTTAAGTTTGATGCGCTGGCAAAGCTCTCGGTCGAGGAGCTCAAGGACCTCGCCGAGGCGGGCGCGCCCGCCATGCCCATCGGCAAAGACGCCGCCGCCTACGCCGCGGAGCAGTACGCCGGAACGGCGGCGCTCGACTCCGTCACGGCCGAGGTCGATTCCGAGCTGGACGAGTCCCCCGCGCACTACGAGGTCGAGCTGCACACGGCGTGGGGCGAGTTTGAGTACCGGGTGGACGCCTACACGGGCAAGGTGCTCAGCGGACAGAAGGACCTTCTCTCGCTCGCTCCGGCGCAAAGCGGCCAGCCCTCCTCCCCGCCCTCCGCGCCGTCGGGCGGCACGGACATCGGCTACGCCAAGGCGAAATCCATCGCCTTGAGCCATGCGGGCGTGAGCGCGGGCAGCGTCTACGACATGGAAGTGGAGCTGGACGACGAGGACGGCGTGCTCGTCTACGAGGTTGAGTTCAAGTCCGGCGGCATGGAGTACAGCTACGAGATCAACGCCGCCTCCGGCGCCATTCTCAAGCACGAGGCGGAGCCGGACGACTGAAAGAAATCCGGCGCGAAAGGCCCTGCGGGCGGGAGATGACGCGCACCGGCTTGCGGGCAGCCTGCGCCGGCGGTGAAAACCGCCCCGCGGGGCCGCAACCGCGCGTTGCTTGCCCTTCCGGCGGCTTTGGGTTATGATGGTCTTGAGGTGATGCACATGGATACAAAAACCGTGATTTTGGAGCTTCGGACGAAAAAGGGCCTGTCGCAGGACGAGCTTGCCGAAAAGGTGTTTGTGACCCGGCAGGCCGTCTCCCGCTGGGAGACGGGCGAAACGACGCCGAATACCGAAACCCTGAAGCTGCTCTCGAAGCTCTTTGACGTTTCCATCAACACGCTGCTCGGCTCGCCGCGGCAGCTCGTCTGCCAGTGCTGCGGCATGCCGCTTGCGGATGATGACATCAGCCGGGAAACCGACGGCCTTTTCAACGAGGAATACTGCAAATGGTGCTATGCCGACGGCGAATATATGTATCACGACATGGACGAGCTGATCGAGGTCTGCGTACAGAATATGGCGAGCGAGCAGTTCCCCGCCGAGCAGGCGCGCGCTTATCTGAAGGACACGCTGCCCAGGCTCGATTACTGGAAGCAGTACAAGAACCTCGGCGGCGCCGAAAAGTTCGAGGCGTACAAGCAAACGCTGATCACCGAGCTTAACGACCTGCACATCGACGGAATGCCGAAGGTCGAAAAGCTCCACGCGCTCGTGGGGCGGCACATCAACCTTGCATACCGCCTTCCCAACGGAAAAGCCGTCCCCTTCCTCGACGATCAGGCGACCTACCTCGGCACCCGGCTGGCCTGTACCTACGGCGGCGAGCGCTGCTTCGGCATTGCCGCCAATATGGACTTCCTGCTGGTCTGCACCTATGAAGAAGACGGCAAAAACCCGGAGCTGGTCGTTTACAAAAAGCGATAAAGTCCCCAAGCCGGGCAAAAGTCCCCCCAACCGCCGCGCTGCGGCAGCCGGGGGGACTTTTTCTGTCTGCACAGCCGGAATGTGCCTGTCGGAACCGGGTTATCTTCCCCCCTCGGCGCGTCCATTGCCGTTGCCGAAACCGGTGTGTTGGTGCTATAATAAACTTACCGGAATCCTGATGCTTCGGTAGAGGAAAATCGCAAGTGCGGGCGCATGAACGCTGACTCTATGGGAGCAGGTTCATGCGCTTTTTTGCTGGAAACCAGAAAGGAGGTTCAATAGAAATGAAGGGGAAACGTATACTCCCCGCTTCCATTGCCGTTTTTCTTTTGTCCATTGGGCTGATGTGGATATTGGTATGGAATCGGCAGGACATCGATGTTGCGATAAATCGAGAGGACACTCATCATATTGTTGCCAATACAGGGCGGGGCGCACAAAGATTGAATAATGCTGAGCATCAGGAAATGTTGGACCGAATCGCTGCAATGGTCAACGGAACCTATCGTTATAAAAAACGTGGAGCAATGCCGGAAGGAGTGGTGGAGGGCCGTATTATATTCGGTTTGTCAACGAAAGCAATACAGTTGTATATGAATTCCAATATGTAAATGGCTGTTTAGCCATACCGGCGAATCGCAAAGGCCGCTATTATCTGTATGAAAGAAAAGGAGAGGCGCTCTCGCTTGATGAATTTGAAGCGTATTTGAGTGCATACGGAGAGTTTGACAAATAATGATAGCATCGTTTGCGCTGAGGCTGCGAAAAAGCCATTCGCTGTTTGCCTCACCTGCGTCCTGGCGGCGGCGAGGCGGGCGTGTGATTGCAAGCGGCACGCCGAAGAAAGCCATTCCTGCGGTGTGGAAGCCATTCCCGCGGCGGGCCTTTGCGAAAGCCGCAATTCCTGTTATACTGTAAAAAGCCGGTTTCTTTGGCGCAATGGCAGGGCTGCGTGAAAGCAGCCGCCGGGAATATCAAGAGAAAGGCGCGGCAGACGCAAACGCTATGATTGACAAGATGCTGATCCGTGGAGCCAAAGTCCACAACCTGAAAAATATTGATGTAGAGATTCCGCTCGGCAAAATTGTCGGCATTGCCGGCGTGTCCGGCTCCGGCAAGTCCTCGCTTGCATTGGGCGTTTTGTACGCCGAGGGCTCCCGGCGCTATCTCGAAGCGCTCTCCACCTACACCCGCCGCCGCATGACGCAGGCGTCCCGGGCCAGTGTAGATGAAGCTTTGTATGTTCCTGCTGCGCTGGCGCTGCACCAGCGCCCCGGCGTGCCGGGCATCCGCAGCACCTTCGGCACGGGAACGGAGCTGCTCAGCAGCCTGCGGCTGATGTTCTCACGCCTTGCCGGGCACCGCTGCCCCAACGGGCATTATCTTGCCCCGTCCTTGGCGGTCGCCGCGGGAAAAGCGCTCGTCTGCCCGGAGTGCGGCGCGCATTTCTATGCACCCTCGGCAGAAGAGCTTGCTTTCAACTCGCAGGGCGCGTGTAAAGCCTGCGGCGGCACGGGCAGCATTCGCACCGTGGATTTGAACACACTGGTGCCGGACGATTCCCTCACGATAGAGCAGGGCGCCGTCGCGCCGTGGAACAGCCTGATGTGGTCGCTGATGACCGACGTCTGCCGTGAAATGGGCGTGCGCACCGATGTGCCCTTCCGCGATTTGACCGATCGGGAAAAAGAGATCGTGTACCACGGCCCGGCGGAGAAAAAGCACATTCTTTACCGCCCGAAAAAATCCGGCTCCAACGACTTTGCAGAACTGGATTTCACCTATTTCAACGCCGTCTACACGGTGGAAAACGCCCTTGCCAAGGTCAAGGACGAAAAGGGCATGAAGCGGGTGGAAAAGTTCCTCAAAGAGGACATCTGCCCGGACTGCCGCGGCACGCGCCTGTCCGCCGCCGCCCGCGCGCCGAGGCTGCGGGGCATTTCGCTGGACAGCGCCTGCGCCATGACGCTCGCCGAGCTGGTCGGCTGGGTGCGCGCTGTACCGGAAAGCCTGCCGGAGGAAATGCGCCCCATGGCGCAGAGCATCTGCGACGCCTTTCAGGGCACCGCAAAGCGGCTGATGGACTTAGGGCTCGGCTATCTGACCCTTGACCGCTCGGCCTCTACCCTTTCTACCGGCGAGCGCCAGCGGATGCAACTGGCCCGCGCTGTGCGCAACCGCACCACCGGTGTTCTCTATGTGCTGGACGAGCCGTCCATCGGTCTGCACCCGTCCAATATTGTCGGGCTGGCCGGCGTCATGCACGATCTGGTGGCCGACGGCAACTCCGTCATTCTGGTCGATCACGATACGCAGATTTTAAGGGAGGCCGACTGGATCATCGAAATGGGCCCGGAAGCCGGCGCAAAGGGCGGCCATGTCATTGCGCAGGGCGATATTCCCGCCATTGAGGCAAACCCCGCTTCCCAGATCGGCCCCTTCCTGTCCGGCCGCGCCGAAACCAAGCTGCGCCCCGCCGCAGCGAGGGGCGAGCTGTTTGCAAAGGGCAAAATACACCTCTCGACGGCTTCCATACACACGGTAAAGCCCTTGGAGATCGACATTCCCAAGGGGCGGCTGACGGTCGTCACCGGCGTGTCCGGCTCCGGCAAGACCACCATGGTGCTCGAAAGCCTTGTCCCCGCGCTGGAAGCGAAAATCCGCGGCGGCGCACTGCCCGCGCATATCCGCGCAGTCGATGCCGGCGGAATCGCCCACGTCAAGCTCATCGACGCCACCCCCATCGGCGTCAACGTCCGCTCCACCGTGGCGACCTATGCGGGCGTTCACGACGAGCTGCGCAAGCTCTACGCAAAGTCGCCCGACGCCAAGGCCCGCGGCTGCAAGGCCGGGGATTTTTCGTACAACACCGGCTCGCTCCGCTGCCCCGGCTGCGACGGAACCGGCGTGGTCAGCCTCGACGTGCAGTTTTTGCCGGATGTGAACATCCCCTGCCCGGACTGCCGCGGCTCCCGTTACGCCAAGGCGGCCGACGCCATCAGGCTGAACAGCAAATCCGGCGAAAGCCTCTCGCTGCCGGAGCTGATGGCCATGGACATAAACTCCGCCCTTGCCTTTTGCCGGGAGCTGAAAAGCGTCAGCCAGAAGCTGGACGTTCTCCGTCGGCTCGGGCTCGGCTACCTGACGCTGGGCGAGGAAACGCCCGGCCTGTCCGGCGGCGAGGCGCAGCGGCTGAAGCTGGCCGGCGAGATCGGCAAAACGCAGGAGGATTCCGTTTTTGTCTTTGACGAGCCGTCCATTGGCCTGCATCCGCTCGATGTGCGGGTGCTTTTGGGCGTCTTTCAGGCGCTTTTGGACAACGGCGCAACCGTCATTGTCATCGAGCACGACCGGGACGTCATCCGCAACGCGGATTACCTCATCGACATGGGCCCCGGCGGCGGCGAAGCGGGCGGGCGTGTGATTGCAAGCGGCACGCCGGAGGAAATCCGGGAAAACAAAAACAGCGTCACCGGCAGATACCTGTGACCCTGCGCGCGCGAAGTCCCAACGGCGCAAAGGGCTTGCCTCTTCGCGCCAAAGGGCCGGGTTTGCCCGCGTTTTTTCCATGGCGCCTGCCTTTTTCGCCTCCGCATTTTCTCCGGCGCCCGGGGCATACTGATCCGGGGGGATTGATTGTATG
>CAKUPI010000120.1 GCA_934675045.1 uncultured Eubacteriales bacterium | reverse complement strand
ATCCTGCCCAACGCCATGGGCCCCATCATCGTTCAGGCTACCATGGGCATTGCCGGCATGATTCTGTCGGCCGCCGGCCTGTCGTACATGGGCATGGGCATTCAGCCGCCCGCTCCCGAATGGGGCGCCATGCTCTCGGAGGCGCGTGACTACATGCGTACATCCCCTTACCTGCTCTACTTCCCGGGCTTTGCCATTCTGATCTCGGCCCTGTGCTTCAACCTGCTTGGCGACGGTCTGCGCGATGCGCTCGATCCCAAGCTGAAAGACTAAGAAAGGGAGGATGTTACCGATGAGTGAAAGACTGCTTGACATCCGTGATTTGGAAGTCGTCTATAAAACCGATTTGGAAACGGTATATGCTGTCAACAAAGTAAACCTGCACCTTGACAGAGGACAGACTCTCGGCCTGGTCGGCGAGACGGGCGCGGGCAAAACGACAACCGCTCTCTCCATTCTCTGCCTGCTGCCCGAGCGCACCGCGCAGGTCAAAGGTCAGATCTTTTTTGACGGTCAGGACCTTCTCCAGCTGAAAGAGTACGAAATGCGCGAGATTCGCGGCGAAAAAATCTCGATGATTTTCCAAGACCCGATGACCTCGCTCAACCCCATTCTGACGGTCGGCAGCCAGATCAGCGAAGCGCTGATTCTGCACAACGACCAGAATCGCACCAAAGAGCAGATCGAAGAGCGCGTAGAAGCCGTTCTCGAGATGGTCGGAATCCCCGCCTTCCGCAAAAAGGATTATCCGCACCAGTTCTCCGGCGGTATGAAGCAGCGCGTCGTTATCGCCATCGCCCTTGCGTGCGAGCCGGAGCTTTTAATAGCCGACGAGCCGACCACCGCCCTCGACGTCACCATTCAGGCGCAGGTGCTGGCTATGATGAACGAGCTGCGCGAGCGTCTGCAAACGGCCATGATCATGATTACCCACGACCTCGGCATTGTGGCGCAGACCTGTGACGACGTCGCCGTGATGTACGCCGGTGAAATCATCGAGTACGGCTCGGCCATTGAGGTCTTTACCGGCGACAAGCATCACCCCTACACGACCGGCCTGTTCGGCTCCATTCCCAACCTTGAGGTTGACGCCCCCCGCCTGTCCCCCATCGATGGCCTGATGCCCGATCCGACCAACTTGCCCAAGGGCTGCAAGTTCTCCCCCCGCTGCCCCCAGTGCATGGACATCTGCCGCGAAGTTCCGCCGACGGATTATGTAGAGGGCGAGCACCACATCTGCTGCCATCTGTACAGTAAGGAGGGAACGAAATGAGCGCTCTCATCGAAACAAAAGATTTGAAGAAATATTTTAAGGTCGGCGACGGGTTTCTGCACGCGGTTGACGGCGTAAATATCGCCATCGAAGAGGGAAAGACCCTTGGCGTCGTCGGTGAATCCGGCTGCGGAAAGTCTACCCTCGGCCGCGCGGTTTTGCGCCTGCATGAGCCGACCAGCGGCGAGATTTACTACAAAGGCGAAAACATCATGGCTTACGACAAGGCCAAAATGCGCGAGCTGCGCCGCGAAATGCAGATCATTTTTCAGGACCCCTATTCCAGCCTGAACCCGCGCATGAGCGTGCAGGAAATCATCGCAGAGCCCCTGATCATCAATAAGATGTTCAAGTCCCGCGCCGAGGTCTTTGACCGCGTTGCCGAGCTTATGGACACCGTCGGCCTGGCCGAGCGCCTGTCGGGCGCTTACCCCCACGAGCTCGACGGCGGCCGCCGCCAGCGCATCGGCGTCGCCCGTGCCCTTTCCCTCAACCCCAAGTTCATCGTGTGTGACGAGCCGGTCTCGGCGCTTGACGTCTCCATTCAGGCGCAGATTCTCAACCTTTTGATGGACTTGCAGGACGAGCTGGGCCTGACCTACATGTTTATCACCCACGACCTGAGCGTTGTCAAGCACATCTCTACGGAAATCGCCGTTATGTATCTGGGCATGTGCATTGAGCGCGCCCCCTCGAAGGAGCTTTTCAAAAACCCGCAGCATCCGTACACCCGCGCGCTTTTGTCTGCGATTCCCATTCCCAATGTGGAAATGCGCAACAAAAAAATCGAGGTCATCAAGGGCGAGGTCACCAGCCCCGTCAACCCCAAGCCGGGCTGCCGTTTTGCGCCCCGCTGCCCGCATGCCACCGACGCCTGCACCGCGCAGACCCCGGAGTTCCGTCAGATTGCTCCCAATCATTACTGCGCCTGCCCGCTGGCACAATAATCCGGCCCGAAAGAGGCTGTCCCGTATCGGGACAGCCTCTTTTTTGTGCGGCTTAAGCCCCCGCGCGCTTTGGCCGGATTTCGTGCGGCCCCTCTTCCCTTTTGCACGAAAGCAAAAAACGCCCCGGACGGGGCGTGTCCGGAGCGTCTGCTCAAAAGGGTATTTGGCTGTTAATCCTGCGCCGACTTGGACCGCGAAACGCGGGCGGACGGCTTTTCTTCCTTGAGCCGCTTTTCGCCGGTGACGATTTGCGGCTGCTGTCCGCTTCTGACCGTATCCCCGGTGATGATGACCTTGGCAATGGAAAGGTCGGACGGCACCCGGTACATGATGTCGGTCATAATCCCCTCCATCACAGAGCGCAGGCCGCGTGCGCCGGTGTTGCGTTCCAGCGTCTTTTCCGCAATGGCCTCCAGCGCCTCGGGGGTAAACTCCAGCTCGACGCCGTCATACTCAAACAGCTTGGCATATTGACGGGTCAGCGCATTTTTCGGCTCGGTCAAAATGCGCAGCAGGGCGTCCTTGTCCAGAGCGTCGAGCGTGACCAGCACGGGCAGACGGCCGACCAGCTCGGGGATGATGCCGTACTTGACAATATCGTGGTGCTCGGCCTTCTGCAAAAGGACCTTTTCGTTCTTGTCCGCCTTGCTCTGCAATTCGGCGCCGAAGCCGATTCCCTTTTTGCCGATGCGCTTTTCAATCACCTTGTCGAGGCCGTCAAAGGCGCCGCCGCAGATGAAGAGAATGTTGGTGGTATCGATTTGAATGAACTCCTGCTGCGGGTGCTTGCGGCCGCCCTGCGGCGGCACGTTTGCGACGGTGCCCTCCAGGATTTTCAGCAGCGCCTGCTGCACTCCCTCGCCCGAAACATCGCGTGTGATGGACGGGTTTTCGCTTTTGCGGGCGATTTTGTCAAGCTCATCGATATAGATGATGCCCCGCTGCGCCAGCTCCACGTCAAAATCCGCGGCCTGAATCAGCCGCAGCAGAATGTTTTCCACGTCCTCGCCGACATAGCCGGCCTCGGTCAGCGTGGTGGCGTCGGCAATGGCGAAGGGCACATGAAGCGAACGGGCCAGCGTCTGCGCCAAAAAGGTTTTTCCGACGCCGGTGGGGCCCAGCATCAAAATATTGCTCTTTTGGACTTCGATGTCGTCTTCGTCGGCGTGCATGATGCGTTTGTAGTGGTTGTACACGGCGACGGACAGCGCGATTTTGGCCCGGTCCTGCCCGATGACATACTCGTCCAGGCTCTTTTTGATTTCTGCCGGAGTCGGCAAATGGTCGCCCAGCTCAAAGCGGGCTTCCTCGTTCTCCTGCTCGGCTTCATCCGCGATCAAATCGGCGCAAATCTCCACACATTCGTTGCAGATATACGCGCCCGGACCGGCGATGATGCGCTTGACCTCGTCCTGCGTGCGGCCGCAGAAGCTGCATCGGATTTCTCTTTTGTCGTTCGATGGCATGTCTGTTCCTCACTGAAAGAGCCCGACGGAGTGTGTGCCGCCGGGCCGGTTGTTTGTTTTAGCGCTTTTCCATAATCTTGTCGATCAGGCCGTACTCCTGTGCTTCCTGCGCCGACATGAAGTTGTCGCGGTCGGTGTCCCGCTCAATGACTTCAAAGGGCTGGCCGGTGCGCTCGCTCATGATTTGGTTCAGCTTTTCACGGGTTTTCAGAATCCAGTCGGTGCGAATCTTCATGTCCGACGCCTGTCCCTGCGTGCCGCCCATGGGCTGATGAATCATAATCTCGCTGTTGGGCAGCGCAAAACGCTTGCCCTTGGCACCGGCGCACAGCAAAAAGGCGCCCATGCTGGCCGCAAGGCCAACACAGATGGTCGAAACATCACACTTGACGTACTGCATGGTGTCGTAAATCGCCATGCCCGCGCTCACCGAACCGCCGGGGCTGTTGATGTAAAAGCTGATGTCCTTGTCAGGGTCCTGCGCCTCCAGATACAGAAGCTGGGCGACCACCAGACTGGCGGTCTGGTCGTTGACCTCGTCGGACAGAATGATGATGCGGTCATTGAGCAGACGCGAAAAAATATCGTACGAACGCTCGCCGCGGTTGGTTTGTTCGACAACCATGGGAATATAGGCCATTGCAATGCTCCTCTCAATGCGATAACACTATTTTACTCGGCCTTGGGAGATTTTTTTGTCGCTTTCTTGGCGGGCTTCTCTTCCTGACCTTCTTCTGCCGCTTCAGTCTTTTTGGAAGCGCGCTTGGCGGGCTTTTTCTCCGCCTTCTTCTCTTCCTTGCCCTCTTCCTCGGCCGGCTTGGGGGCAACGGCCGTGGCAGAGCTCTTGACGATCTCCAGCGCCTTCTGCGTCTCAAGATCAGCCTTGAGGTCCTTTTCGGCGATCAGGCTGCGAATGCGCTCAACCTCCATCTTGTACTGCTCCGCCAAGCGGTTGTATTCGGCCTCCACATCCTCGGCCGCAATTTCGATGTTCTCAAGCTTGGCCACGGTTTCCAGCGCAAGGCGGACCTTGACCTGACGCTCGGCCTGCTCGCGGAACAGGTTGCGGAAGGCGGACATCTCCATGTTGTTCATCTTCAGGTAGGTATCGAGATCGATGCCCTGCATCTGCATTTTGTAGCCGAAGTCCTCGACGATGCGGTCGAGCTGACGCTCGAACATATCCTCGGGAATGTCGCCCTCGAGGCCTTCGAGCATCTTGCTGAGCAGGCCCTCTTCAAAGGCGCCGTCGGCCTGTTTCTGCTTGCTCTCTAAGATTTTTGCCTTGACGTCGGCTTTTAATTCATCCAGCGTGTCAAACTCGGAAACATCTTTGGCAAACTCGTCGTCCAGATCGGGCTTCTGGTTCTCCTTGACCTCGTGCAGCTTGCACTTAAAGACAGCGGGCTTTCCGGCCAGCTCTTTGGCGTGGTAATCTTCGGGGAAGGTGACCTCGACGTCGCATTCCTCGCCGGCCTTCTTGCCGACCAGCTGATCCTCAAAGCCGGGAATGAACATGCCGGAGCCAATCTTCAGGCTGTAATTTTCCGCTTTTCCGCCTTCAAAGGGCTTGCCGTCAACATAACCGTCAAAGTCGAACTGCAGCGTATCGCCGTTCTGCACGGGGCGATCGACGGTGACAATGCGGGCGTTGCGGTCGGCCAGGTGATCGATCTCCGTGTCAACCTCTTCGTCGCTGACCGAAACCTCGGCCTTTTCAGCCTCCAGCCCCTTGTACGCCTTCAGGGTCAGCTCCGGGTAAACCGGCACCAGCGCCTTAAAGGTAAAGACGCCTTCTTCCACGTTGTAATCGGACAGGCGGGGATACCCGACAGGGTCGATACCGGCTTCGGCCACAGCGCTCTCATACGCTTCGGGGTAGCAGATATTCATGGCGTCCTCGTGGAAGATTTCGGGCCCGTACAGCTTTTCGATCATCTTGCGGGGCGCCTTGCCCTTGCGGAAGCCGGGGACGTTGATTTTTTTGACATTCTGATGATAAGCCTTTTCGCAGGCCTTCTCAAACTCGTCCTTGTCCACCGTAACGGACAGCATTA
>CAKUPI010000119.1 GCA_934675045.1 uncultured Eubacteriales bacterium | reverse complement strand
TTCGCGGGTGGTCGTCGGCCCCCTGCGGGTCGACACCAGCTTGACGCGCACCTTTTCGGTGATGAGCTGCAGGCTGTCGCGGTCACCGGTGACCACGACGGTCTCCCAGCCGGCCGCCGACGCCCGGGCCGCCATGGTACCCAGCAAATCGTCGGCCTCCCACCCGCTCAGCTCGCGGCGGGCGACGTGCATGGCGTCGAGAACTTCCTTCAAAATGGGCATCTGAACGGCCAGCTCCTCGGGCATTCCCTTGCGCTGGGCCTTGTAGCCCTCGAACTTTTCGTGGCGGAAGGTCGGGGCCTTGAGATCAAAGGCCACGCACAGCGCGTCGGGCGACTCGTCCGCCAGCAGCTTGAGCAGAATATTGAGAAAGCCGTACACGGCATTGGTCGGCGTTCCGTCCGAGGTGGTCAGCATTTTTACGCCGTAAAAGGCGCGGTTGATCAGACTGTTGCCGTCGAGCACCATCAGCTTCATGGCTCGTCCTCCTGCAAAGGGTAAGTATTCCCCTCTATTATAATACCTTTTGCCGCGATTTGAAAGAATCCTTTTGCCCCAAAACCGGCCCCCGCAAAAGCCTGCGCTTTTTCGCAAAACAAAATTGCAAAAAACCCTTGACAAGCCCGGTGCGGCTGGATATAATAATAAGGCACGTTGCGGTGTTGTGTAATGGTAGCACGACTGACTCTGGATCAGTTTGTCAGGGTTCAAATCCTTGCACCGCAGCCAACAGCTGCCCAATAGGGCGGCTGTTTTTTCTTTTCACGGAAAAAACCCGCAAAAAAACCGCCCCCAGGGGCGGTTTTTTCTCCCGATCGCGGCCGATGCACTGTCTCGGCCCGCCGGGCTTGTGCACGGCGGCATAGCCCAAAGGCCGCGGCCGGCCGGCGCATGGCGTCAATCCGCCGGCCAGCGCACCGTGACCTGCCGTTTTCCCCATTGCAGCGCCGCGCGGTGGCTGCCGAAGAAAATGTCAATGGTTCTGCCGTCGATTCCCGAGCCGGTGTCCTCGGCGATATACTCCCGCCCGTCGACAAAGACGTGGGTCCCGAGCGGAATGACCTCGGGGTCGACGGCAATGGTGCGGCCCTCGGCCGCGGTGGTGCCGCTGGCCGTAATGCCCCGCGCCCATTTCCCGCAGCATTTCCCGCAGGCGCAATAGGCATAGGCGGTAAACTGCGCCTCGCGCATGGCGGGCCTGACCTCGGGAATCTCGACGCGGCGCAAAGCGCCCTGCCCGGCAAAGCCCTTTCCGCTGTCTGCAAAACAGGCTGACGCCTCGGCCTTCTGCCGGACGCGGCGGGCCCGCCCCGCCTCCTGCCGCGCCCCGGGAGCGGCGGCGCTCGGCACCGCCGTCATGCACGCCGCGGCCAGCGCGATCGCAAGCCATCTTTTCGGTGTTTTCATTCTGCGCAAACCTCCTTGATCCGCCTTTACCGGCCGGATGTTTCTTTTATTGTTGCCCCGAAAGTCGGACTTTTAGTCATCGCGGCGGCGCCTGCTTTGGCGCGATTGACTCTTCTTTTTCTCCCCGCAGTGTGATATAATAGCCGCGGCGGACGGCGGGCCTGTCCGCGCGCGCACGGCGCGCCCTGCCGAGGCAGGCAATAAAAACAGGAAAAGGTGATTTGCTTGCGCGAACTGTGGACGATTTTCGCCTCCTTCTTCCGGGTGGGTCTGCTGACCTTCGGCGGCGGCTATTCCATCATCCCCATGCTGGAAAAAGAGGCCATCAACAAATTCCACTGGCTGACCCGGGAAGAGCTTTTGGACTTTTTTGCCGTCAGCCAGTGCATCCCCGGCGTCATCGCCACCAACATGGCCGTTTTGGTGGGCAGCAAGGTCAAAAAGGCGCCGGGCGCCATCGCCGCCTCTGCCGGCGTCGTCTTCCCCTCGCTCCTCATCATCATGCTCATCGCCGCCTTTTTGCAGAACTTCGCCGATCTGGTCATTGTGCAAAACGCCTTTTGGGGCATCCGCGTCGTCGTGGCCGCCCTCATCGCCGGCGTGGTCTTCACCATGTTCAAAGCCGGCGTCATCGACAAGCTGACTTTTGGCATTTTTATCGTGGTTTTTCTCTGCTCGGTGCTGCTCAAGCTGTCCCCCGTGTGGTATGTGCTCGGCTCGGCGCTGTGCGGCCTTGCGGCCACCCGCCTGCGTGAAGGGAGGAAGGGCAAATGATGTTTTACCTGCGGCTTTTCCTCGAGTTTTTCCGGACCGGACTCTTTACCGTCGGCGGCGGACTGGCCGCCCTGCCCTTCTTGTATGACATTTCCAACCGCACCGGCTGGTACACCCACGCGCAGCTCATCGACATGATAGCCGTCTCTGAATCGACGCCCGGCCCCATCGGCGTCAACATGGCGACCTACGTCGGCTTTACGCTGCGGGGTGTTCCCGGCTCGCTGGTCGCCACCTTTGCGCTGGTGCTCCCCACCATCGTCATCGCCTATTTCGTCTCCCGCGCCCTCGATCGCTTCCGCCAAAACCCGCTGGTCAACGCCGCCTTTTACGGCCTGCGCCCCGCCGTTTGCGGCCTGATCGCCAACGCCTGCTGGGGCATTGTGCGCGTTTCCCTGTTCGACTTTGAGGCCACCGGGTTTTTCAACGTGGTCAACATCCCCGCCTTTGTCATTTTCGGCGCGGCCTTTTTCCTCATCCGCCGCTATAAAAAGCTGCACCCCATCGTCTTTATCGCCGGCGGCGCCGTGCTGGGCGTTGTCGTCGGCGCACTGCTGTAATCTTTGACAGGAGGCGACAAACCATGCATTTTGACCCGCAGAGCTACCGCTACCCCTCGCGCCGCACCGTCACCTACGCCGGACGCGGCATGGTGTGCACCTCGGTTCCGCTGGCCGCGCAGGCCGGACTGTCCGTGCTGCAAAAGGGAGGAAACGCCTTTGACGCCGCCGTGGCCACGGCGGCCTCCCTCACCGTGCTGGAGCCGTGCTCCAACGGCATCGGCGGCGACGCCTTCGCCCTTGTGTGGTCCAAGGGCCGGCTGTACGGCCTCAACGCCAGCGGCCGCGCCCCCCGGCAGCTCACGCTGGATCAGCTTGTCCGAAAGGGCTATTCCGAAATGCCCTCGGACGGCTGGGACCCCGTCATGGTGCCCGGCGCGCCGGGCGCGTGGGCCGCGATTTCCGGCCGCTTCGGCCGTCTGCCGCTGACCGAGGTTTTGGCGCCGGCCGTTTCCTATGCCCAGGAGGGCTACCCCGTCTCCCCCACCGTCTCGCGCGCGTGGCAGCGCGCCTTTGACCACTACACCGCCCTTCAAAGCCCCGAGTTTGCCCCCTGGCGCGAGACCTTTACCGTCGACGGCCATGCGCCCCGGCCCGGCGAGGTCTGGAAGTGCCCCGACATGGCGCGCACGCTGCGCGAAATTGCCGAAACCGGGGCCGAAAGCTTTTACCGCGGCGCGCTGATGGAAAAAATCGTCGCCTTCTCGCGCCGGACGGGCGGCCACTTCTGCGAGGACGACTTCCGCACCTATCACCCCGAGTGGGTCGAGCCCATCACCACGCACTACAAGGGCTACGACGTGTACGAAATCCCGCCCAACGGCCACGGCATCACGGTGCTCATGGCGCTCAACATCCTGCGGGGGCTGGAGCTGCCCGCCGGCCGGGAGCGCGTCGAGACCTACCACAAAATGATCGAGGCTCTCAAGCTGGCCTTCACCGACGCCAAGGCCTACGTTTCGGACCCCGACACCATGCAGACCCGCGTGGCCGACCTGCTTTCCGAAAAATACGCCGCCCGCCGCCGCGCCCTCATCGGCGAGAGGGCCATCGACCCGCAGCCGGGCGACCCGCGCTGCGGCGGCACCGTTTACCTGTGCGCCGCCGACGGCGAGGGCAACATGATCTCTTACATTCAGAGCAACTACAAGGGCTTCGGCTCGGGAGTCGTCGTGCCCGGCACCGGCATTTCGCTGCAGGACCGCGGCTGCGGCTTTTCTCTCGATCCCCGCTCAGACAACTGCTTCGGCCCGGGCAAAAAGGCCTACCACACCATCATCCCCGGCTTTTTGTGCAAAGACGGCCGGCCTGTCGGCCCCTTTGGCGTCATGGGCGGCTTTATGCAGCCGCAGGGGCATTTTCAGGTGCTGGTCAACGCCATTGACTACGGCATGAACCCGCAGGAATGTCTCGACGCGCCGCGCTTCCAGTGGACGGGCGGCAAAAAAATCCAGCTGGAGGCCTGCGCCGACCCCGCGCTGGTCGAGGGCCTGCGCGCGCGCGGCCACGAGGTCGAAGTCTTAACGGACTCCGGCGCGATGGGCCGCGGCCAGATGATCTGGCGCACCGAATACGGCACCCTGTGCGGCGGCACCGAGCCGCGCTGCGACGGCCAGATCGCCGCCTGGTGACCTTTTTCCGGACACGGCAAAAAAGGCTGCAATCTCAAAGATTGCAGCCTTTTCTTATTCTTTTCCCGCCCGCGGCGCCCAAGCCCCGGGCAAGCCCCAAGGCCTTTGCCCGTCACACCGGCGGCATTGCCCGCGGCGTAGTCAAAGCCGGGGCTTTTTGCCGTTCAGGATCGGTCCTTGCCGGGGCTTTGGGACCGTTCGGCGCGTTTGAGGGCCTGCCGCATGGCGTCTGACTTTCCGGCGCCTGCGTGCCGCTGCAAAATGCCGGCGATTTGCCCCATGACCTCCTCCACCTCGTCGTGCAGCTGCCGCGCCGACAGATGCTGCGCGCCGTGCCCCAGAATGATGAGCGATTCGGCGTTGTCCGAGGTGGCGACGCGCACGCGGTGCCGTCCGCCCAGCGCATAGGTGGTTTTTTCGATGTAGGCGTCGGCCGTTTCCGCCTCTTTGGTGTAGACGACGAACAGGTCGTGGGTGGGAATGACCTCGGCCTGCCCGCGCGGGACCTTATAGGCGTCGAAAACGAGGATGACAAGGTTTTTCCGATAGCCCTGATAGTTGCTCATCACGTCGATGAGCATCTGCCGCGCGGCGTCCATGCTGCTCTGCGCCACCGCCTTAAGCTCGTCCCACGCGTAAATGATGTTGTAGCCGTCGACCAGCAGGTACTCCGGCCCCCCGGCGCCCGGAGCCGGCGTGTAGGGGCGCTCTGTCTCAAAGACCGGCTCGCGCCGCACCGGCTCCATCAGCTCGCGCCGCTTGATGGGGCCGTAGGTACGCTCGAAAATGGCCTGCAATTCCCTGTCCTGCTCGGCGGTGCCGGAATAGGCGGCCGGCGGCGGCGCCGGGCGGCCCTGCTCCGCCCCGTCCGGGCTTTCCTCCGGCTCTGTCCGGCCCGCGCGCGGCGACAGGCCGGGGCTGACGTGCATGTGGGCTTCGGCCTCGTCCCACCGCACGGTGACGCCCGCCCCGTGCGAGCAGAACACCGAGTCGGCCGGGTTCTCGAGGTCGCGTTCGGGATCATAGCCGGCGGCGGCCACCACCTCGTCCTGATTTCCGCACGGCTCGTAGCCCTTGAGCGTGCAGGACAGGCGGCCCCGGCCGCGCGTATAGGCCGCCACCTCCGCCGCATAATCGCGCAGGGCGGAAACGGGCGCGGTGCCGGTCAGCACGGCCGTCTCCCCCGCCGTTTCGGGGGGATCGCACACCCCCGACATCCGCTGAATGTCCGCCATGGCGCGCCCGACCTGTTCGGCGGGCAGCTCCAGCCGCAGCGAATACCACGGCTCGAGCAGCACGCTTTTCGCTCGCATCAGCCCCTGCCGTACCGCGCGGTAGGTGGCCTGGCGGAAGTCGCCCCCCTCGGTGTGCTTGACGTGCCCGCGCCCGGCGACCAGCGTG
>CAKUPI010000118.1 GCA_934675045.1 uncultured Eubacteriales bacterium | reverse complement strand
AAAAACAACGGTTGACAAACGCCCGGCCGGCTGGTATAATACTTGAGAAAAGAAAGCAGGATAAACCGTCCTCACCCTCATGCAGTAAGAAAGGGTCAACATGTTTTCCCGCGCGCCGCAGGGCGCCGTGGGTCTTTTTGTTGGGAACGGGCGGTTTTGACCGCCCGTTATTGATTTTTCAGGAGGTGCTTCATATCAGCAAACTCGACCATCAAATCAACGAAGACATTCGTGATAAGGAAGTCAGACTCATCGACGAGGACGGCGGACAGCTGGGCGTTGTTCCCATTGAGGAGGCGCAGCGGATTTCCGCCGAAAAAGGTCTTGACCTTGTGAAAATTGCTCCCAAAGCCGAGCCGCCCGTCTGCCGCATCATGGACTACGGCAAGTTCCGCTTTGAGCAGACCAAAAAGGAAAAAGAGGCCCGCAAAAACCAGCGCGTTGTCGATATTAAAGAAATTCGTCTGTCTGCCAAGATTGATGTGCACGACTTCGAGGTGAAGGCCAAAGCCGCGCAGAAATTTTTGAAAAATGGCGACAAGGTCAAAATCTCCGTTCGCTTCCGCGGACGCGAAATGGCGCATACCTCCATCGGCCTGACCATTCTCAACCGCTTTGCCGAGGCCTGCGCCGAGGTCAGCACCGTGGAAAAGGAACCCAAGCTGGAGGGCCGCCAGATGCTGATGTTTTTAGCCCCCCTAAAGAATCAATAACCGGCGGAACTGCCGACACAAAAGAGAGGAGTTTACCACCCATGCCGAAGATAAAGACGCATTCCGGCGCGAAAAAACGCTTTTCCGTTACCAAGACCGGAAAAATCAAGCTGTCCAGCATGAATCGCCGCCACGATATCAAAGGCTGCAAAACCCCCAAGCGGAAGCGCCAGCTGCGCAAGGCCGGCTATGCCGGTTCGTCCACCGCGCCGCAGCTCAAGCGGCTCATTCCCTACAAATAAGATTGACAGGAGGCTTTTGATACATGGCCAGAATCAAAGGCGCGATGATGACGCGCAAGAGAAGAAAAAAAGCGATTAAGCTCGCCAAGGGCTATTGGGGCTCTAAGAAAAATCACTACAAGCTTGCCAACGAGCAGGTTATGAAGTCGCTGAAGTATGCCTATGTCGGCAGAAAGCTGAAAAAGCGCGACTTCCGCCGCCTGTGGATCACCCGCATCAGCGCCGGCTGCATGCAGAACGACATCAACTATTCCCGCTTCATGAACGGCCTCAAGAAGGCCGGTGTCGACCTCAACCGCAAAATGCTGGCCGAAATCGCCGTTTCCGACAAGGCCGCTTTCTCGGCCCTCGTCGCCCAGGCCAAGGCCGCTCTCTAAAAAAGATTTTTGAAACCGGACGCCGCACGCGGCGCCCGGTTTTTTTTCATGCTCCGCCTTTTGGCGCTTTCGCTGCGCGGAAGTCTCAACGTTCCGTTGTACCCATATATTTACAAAACTGCAAATATTCACCCCGTTTCGGCTTTTCCACAGCTTGTGAAATTGTCATTTTTTCGGTTTGCTTCTGATAACTGCTGTGGTTATCCACACTTTCCACAGATTTATCCACAGAGCTTTGGGAAATACCGCGCTTTATATTTGCATAAACGCAACGTATACTTTTCCGTGTCATCACGCTTGCGCGTCAAACGTGCGGAACTGAATGGCCTCGGCCAGGTGCTGCGCGCCGATATTTTCCGCGCCGTCCAGGTCGGCGATGGTGCGCGCCACCTTCAAAATGCGGTCGTGGGCGCGCGCCGTCAGGCCCATGACGTCAAAAGCGCGGTGCATGAGCTGTTTTCCCGCGTCGTCCAGCGCGCAGAAGCGCGCCATGCTGCCGGGCGTCAGCATGGCATTGCAGGAAATGCCGGTGCCGGCAAAGCGCCGGGTCTGCCGTTCGCGGGCGGCGTTGACGCGGGCGCGGATGGCGGCCGAGCTTTCGCCCGGACGGCGCTCGCGCAGGCTTTCAAAATCGACGGGCGCCACGTCAATGTGCAAATCGATGCGGTCAAGCAGCGGCCCGGAAATGCGCTTGCGGTAGGCGCGCACCGCCTGCTCGGTGCAGGTGCAGGGGTGCGTCGGGTGCCCGTAGTACCCGCATTTGCAGGGGTTCATGGCGCAGACCAGCATAAAGCGGCTGGGATAGGTGCAGCTGCCTGACACGCGGGACACGGTGATGCACCCGTCCTCCAGCGGCTGGCGCAGCACCTCCAGCGCGTCGGCGCGGTACTCGGGCAGCTCGTCGAGGAACAGCACGCCGTTGTGGGCCAGCGAAATCTCACCCGGCTTCGGCGTGCGCCCGCCGCCGGCCAGCCCGGCCGCCGAGACGGTGTGGTGCGGGCTGCGGAAGGGCCGCCGGGACATCATGGGCTTCCCCTTTTCCAAAAGGCCGGCCACCGAGTAAATCTTGGTCACCTCAAGCGCCTCCCGGCGCGTCATGTCGGGGAGCACCGAGGGAAGGCGGCGCGAGATCATGCTCTTGCCGGAGCCCGGTGGCCCGACCAGCAGAATGCTGTGCGAGCCGGCGGCGGCCACCTCGATGCCGCGTCTGACGTTTTCCTGCCCCATGACGTCGGAAAAATCCGGCCCGTCCGGCAGGCCGTTTTCAAACCGGTAGGGCGGCGCGGGCGCAATGCGCGCTTCCCCGCGCAGGTGGGCGGCCAGCTCGCTGACGTGGCGCACCGGATAGACGGTCATATCCCCCGCCGCCGTGGCCTCGGCCGCGTTGTCGGCCGGCACAAAGACGCTGCGCATGCCGGCCTCTTTGGCGCACAGCACCATGGGCAGAACGCCCGCGGCGGCGCGCACCTCGCCCTCGAGCGAAAGCTCGCCCAGCATACAGCTGTCCTCCGGCGGCGGCGGAAGCTGGCCCGAGGCCGCCAGAATGCCCGTCAGAATGGGCAAATCGTAAATGGGCCCCTCTTTTCGCAGCTCGCCGGGCGCCAGATTGATGGTGATGCGCCGCGCCGGAAAGGCAAAGCCGCAGTTTTTGGCCGCCGCGCGCACCCGGTCCTGCGACTCGCGCACCGACGCGTCGGGCAGGCCGACGATGTCCAGCCGGGGCAGTCCCCCCGACAAATCGCACTCGCAAATGACAAGATGCCCCTCGATGCCGGTCAGCCCGGCGGAATTGACCTTTGCAACCATACGCTCACCCCATCCGCGCCCGGCGCGGTTTTTTGTTTTTTCGTCCCTGTTTCAAGCATACATGATTTAAAGTTTTTTGACAAATCTTTTTTTTGCAAAAAAGTTTTGGATCAAGAATGGTTCCGGGAATTTCCGCTTTTTTTTCCTAAATAAATGTTTACACACACGACTTTTTTTGATAGAATAAATAAGGTTTAATACTTTCTACCTAAACACACCGGAAATATAAAGGAGGAGTATCCCCAAATGGCAAGAAAAATGAAAACTATGGATGGTAACACAGCTGCCGCTCACGTTTCGTATGCGTTCAGTGAAGTGGCCGCCATCTACCCCATCACCCCGTCCAGCCCGATGGCCGACCTGGTCGACCAGTGGTCCGCCAACGGCCTGAAGAACATCTTCGGCGACACCGTCAAGGTTGTCGAAATGCAGTCTGAGGCCGGTGCCGCCGGCGCTGTCCACGGTTCTCTGGGCGCCGGTGCCCTGACCACCACCTACACCGCCTCGCAGGGCCTGCTGCTGATGATCCCCAACATGTACAAGATCGCGGCCGAGCAGCTGCCCACCGTCTTCCACGTTTCCGCCCGCACCATCTCCACCCACGCCCTCAACATCTTCGGCGATCACTCCGACGTCATGGCCTGCCGTCAGACCGGCTTTGCCATGCTGTGCGAAGGCAACGTGCAGGAAGTTATGGACCTGTCCCCCGTCGCCCATCTGGCCGCTCTGTCGGGCAAGGTTCCTTTCATCAACTTCTTCGACGGCTTCCGCACCAGCCACGAAATCCAGAAAGTTGCCGTTTGGGATTTTGACGACCTGAAGGACATGTGCGACATGGACGCCGTTGCCGCTTTCCGCCGCAACGCCCTCAACCCCGAGCATCCCTCCATGCGCGGCTCGCACGAAAACGGCGACATCTTCTTCCAGCACCGCGAAGCCTGCAACAAGTACTATGACGAGCTGCCCGCCGTTGTGGAAAAGTACATGGGCAAGGTCAACGAGAAGCTGGGCACCAACTACCAGCTCTTCAACTACTACGGCGCTCCCGATGCCGACCGCGTCATCGTCGCCATGGGCTCCATCTGCGACGTGGCCGAGGAAGTCATCGACTACCTCAACGCGCACGGCGAAAAGGTCGGCCTTATCAAGGTCCGCCTGTTCCGTCCCTTCTCGACCGAGCACCTGCTGGCCGCCATTCCCGCAAGCTGCAAGAAGATCGCCGTTCTCGACCGCACCAAGGAGCCCGGCTCCATGGGCGAGCCGCTGTACATGGACGTCGTTTCGGCTCTGGCCAACGCCGGCCGCACCGACATCAAGGTCATCGGCGGACGCTACGGCCTCGGCTCGAAGGACACCCCTCCCTCCTCCGTCTTTGCCGTTTACAACGAGCTTAAGCGCGACGAGATGAAGCGCCAGTTCACCATCGGCATCGTCGACGACGTCACCCACCTCTCGCTGCCCGAAGAGGCTGCTCCCAACACGGCGGCCGAGGGCACCATCGAGTGCAAGTTCTGGGGCCTGGGCGGCGACGGCACCGTCGGCGCCAACAAGAACTCCATCAAGATCATCGGCGACCACACCGACAAATACGTGCAGGCGTACTTCCAGTACGACTCCAAGAAGACTGGCGGCGTCACCATCAGCCACCTGCGCTTCGGCGACAAGCCCATCCGCAGCCCCTACTACATCAACAAGGCCGACTTTGTGGCCTGCCACAACCCCAGCTATGTGACCAAGGGCTTTAAGATGGTCAACGACGTCAAGCCCGGCGGCGTCTTTATGATCAACGCGCAGTGGAGCTTTGACGAGCTCAACCACCACCTGACGGCCGACGCCAAGCGCTACATCGCCAAAAACAACATTCAGCTCTACACCATCAACGCCATCGACCTGGCCCGCGAGATCGGCATGGGCAAGCGCACCAACACCATTTTGCAGAGCGCTTTCTTCGCCCTCGCCAAGGTCATGCCCGAGGCTGAGGCCATCCAGTACATGAAGGATGCTGCCACCAAGTCCTATTCCAAGAAGGGCATGGACGTCGTCGAGATGAACCACAAGGCCATCGACGCCGGCGCCACCGCCTTTGTCAAAATAGATGTTCCCGCCGACTGGGCCAACGCCGTCGACGCCGAGGACAACACCGTTCTCAACGGCAAGCCCGAGCTGGTCAAGCAGGTGAAGGACATCCTCATCCCCGTCGGCAAAATGGACGGCGACAGCCTGCCCGTTTCCGCCTTTGAAAACCACGTCACCGGACAGTTTGAGCTGGGCGCCTCGGCCTACGAGAAGCGCGGCGTCGCCGTCTCGGTGCCCGAGTGGGATCAGAACAAGTGCATCCAGTGCAACAACTGCGCCTATGTCTGCCCGCACGCCACCATCCGTCCCTTCGCTCTGACCGAGGAAGAGGCGAAGAACGCCCCCGCCGCCGCCAAGGTTGTCGACATCAAGGCCGGCAAGGGCAAGGGTGTGTACAAATACACCATGGCTATCTCTCCGCTGGACTGCATGGGCTGCGGCGTCTGCGTCGGCGTCTGCCCGGTCAAGGCTCTGAGCATGGCCGGTCAGGAAAGCCAGCTTGAGCAGCAGGACGTCTTCGGCTACTGCGTCGACAACGTCTCTTACAAAGAGGACGTGCAGGACAACACCGTCAAGGGCAGCCAGTTCAAGCAGCCCATGCTCGAGTTCTCCGGCTCGTGCGCCGGCTGCGCCGAGACCAGCTACGCCCGTCTGGTCACCCAGCTGTTCGGCGACCACATGTACATCTCCA
>CAKUPI010000117.1 GCA_934675045.1 uncultured Eubacteriales bacterium | reverse complement strand
GCTTTCCACCTCGCCGGCCGAGGTGGCGCGGGTGCGCGCCGCTTCGGCGGGCAGGGCCTGCGCCGTGTACTCAAACCCGTCCTCATCGCGCACGCGCAGCGACACCGGCTGCCCCGCGCGGGCGCAGAACTCCATGTCGACCGCAACGCAGGGCGGCTCGGGCTCGGTTTTGTAAATGCTCTGCGCCTGCTGGTAAAAGGCGCGGGCCTCGCGGGCGCTCTGCTCGTCGCGCGCGCCGAACATGCTCTCGCCCTTTTTCCCCGTCAGGTAGCCGTCGGTAAAGCCGTCGCGCGAAAAGACGGCGCGCAGGCGCTCTGTCTCCTCGCCGGTGGGCTCGCGGCCCTCGCGCACGGCATCCTTATAGGTTTTGGTGGCCAGCGCGACATATTCCGGCCGCTTCATGCGGCCCTCGATTTTCAGGCACCGGACGCCGGCCTGCTCCAGCTCGCGCAAATGCCCGGCGGCGCTCAAATCCTTCAGGCTCAGCAGGGGAGAGGGGGCCGCGCCGAAAAAGGAGTAGTTCATGCGGCAGGGCTGCGCGCACAGCCCGCGGTTGCCCGATCGCCCCCCGATGGCGGCCGACAAAAAGCACTGGCCGCTGTAACACATGCACAGCGCGCCGTGGCAGAATACCTCGATTTCGATGGGCGAGCGCTCGCAGATAAACCGAATCTCCTCGAGCGGCAGCTCGCGCGACAGCACGACGCGCTCCAGCCCGAGCTTGTGCGCGGCCAGAACGCCGCCCAGGCTGTGCACCGTCATCTGCGTCGAGCCGTGCAGCGGCAGGTCGGGCGCCAGCGCGCGCATCATGCGCACCATGCCGAGGTCCTGCACGATGAGGGCGTCGGCCCCCAGCTGGTTCAGCCGGGCGACAAGGGCCTTGGCCTGCTGAAGCTCGCGGTCGGTCACCAGCGTGTTGACGGTCACATAGGTTTTTACGCCGCGCAGACGGCAGTAGCGCATGGCGGCGGCCAGCTCGTCGTCCCCGAAGTTTTTGGCGTTGCGGCGGGCGTTGAAGCCGCCCGCGCCGAAGTAAACGGCGTCGGCCCCGGCGCGCACCGCCGCCGTCATCGACTCAAAGGACCCGGCGGGACTCAAAATTTCAAGCGGCAATGGAAAAAACTCCCCTGCTGTGTTATTGTTTTCCGGCCTTTTTCAGCCGGGCAATCTCCGAACGCAAGGCGGCGTTTTCTTCGGCGTAAGAGCCGATTTGCCCCCGCAGCCCGTCGGACGCGGCCAGCGCCTTGTAATACAGATCGGCAATATTCAAAGAGGCCAGCACGACGCAGTCCAGCCCGCCCAGCCGGCTCGATTTTTTGATTTCGGCGACGTTTCCGTTGACCAGGGCCGCCGCTTTGCGGATGTACTCTTCGTTTTCCTCGGCGACAATGGTATAATCTCTCCCGTCGATGGTGACGACGACGCGATTCAGCATCTCAAAAGCTCCTTTCCTGCGGCTGTGCGCCGCACAGGGTACCCCATATTTACAGATAACTTTATCATAGCATAAACGCCGCCGTTTTTAAACGGCGGACACAATTTTTTCACACTTTTTCCGCCGCGCCGAAGGCGCTGGGCGCAGGCTCCCCGCCCCTTTTTCTTGCCGCGCCGCCCGCATGGTGTTACAATACAGCTGAAAACCCCGGGGCGCGGGACGCATCCGGCGCTTTTTCCCCCTGCCGCGCCCGCATCCCCGCACGATAAAAAAGGAGGCGCTTTTGTGAACCCGAAAAACCCCCACCCCGCCCGGCCGGCCGGCCCCTGCCGCAGGCTGCTCCTCTGCGCGGGCGGTCTTTTGCTTCTGACCCTGCTTTTCCGTTTCCTGTGCGCCCGCTCGGCCGCGGCCCTCGGCTTTTTCCGCGCCCTTGCGCTGCGCCTTTCGGCGCTGTGGGGCGGGCTGTGGGGGCTTTTGCCCCTGACGCTGGCCGAGCTTCTCCTGCTCCTGGCCCCGCCCGCCCTTGTGTGCCTGCTCGTCCTCTCCGCCGTGCGGCGGGGGAGGAGGGGGCTTAAAAGCGCCCTGTCGGCACTGCTCGCCTTTGCGTCCGCCCTGCTCTTTGCCTTTCAGCTGCTCTTCGGCGTCCATTATCAGGCCCCGCCGCTGTCCCGGCAGCTCGGGCTGGAAAGCCGGCAATATACCGCCGATGAATTAAAAGACACCCTGCAATGGCTGCTGACGCGCGTCAACGCGCTGGCCCCCGCGGTTCCCCGCGGCGGCGACGGCGCCTGCGACTTCGGCCCCTTTTCAGAGCTGACGGCCGCCGTCGGGGAGGGCTACGGCGCGCTGAGCGATACTCTTCCGCTGTTTGACGTCCCCACGCGCGCACTCTCCCCCAAGCCGGCCCGGCTTTTGTCGGTCGCCATGTCCTGGCTGGGCATCACCGGCTTTTATTTTCCCTTTACCGCCGAGCCGGTGGTCAGCACCGACAACGTCGACTCCCACCTTCCCGCCACCATCGCCCACGAATGGGCGCACGCGCGCGGCGTCGGGCCGGAGGCCGAGTGCAACTTTGCCGCCTATCTGGCCTGCACGGCGTCGGACGATGTGCGCGCCCAGTATTCCGGCGCCCTCTTTGCGTATATTTATGTATCCAACGCGCTGTATACATATTCACGCGACGACTGGGAAAAGCTGACCGCCGGCCTGTGCGGCGAGGCCCGGCTGGACCTGCGCGTTCAGCGCGAGCACTGGGCGCAGTACGAAAGCCCCGTGCAGGAGGTGGGCACCGCCGTCAACGACGCCTATATCAAGGCCACCGGACAGCCCGACGGGGTGCGCAGCTATGGAAAAATGGTCGATCTGCTCATTTCCTGGCGGCTGCATCAATAAAAATTTGGGCAGAATAATTTGCACAAGGGCTTGAATATTTAATCGCAAGGTCGTATAATAATGCCATTCGAAATACGAAGGAGCATGATTTTATGAAAACCCTCAAGAAACTGGCTGCCCTGGCCCTTTGCCTGTGCATGATTCTTGCCGTTTCCGCCTGCAATCAGGAATCCGGCGGCGAGCTGAACAAAAATACCCTCACCCTTGGCACCTCGGCCGACTACCCGCCCTATGAGTTCCACATTCTCGACGAAAACGGCGAGGACAAAATCGTCGGCTTCGACATTTCTCTGGCCTATCAAATCGCCGCCGACATGGGCAAGGAGCTGGTCATCAAGGACATGGCCTTTGAGTATGTCATGGAGGAGCTGGCCAACGGCACCGTCGACATGGTGCTTGCCGCCATCGCCCCGACGCCCGAGCGTCTTGCCGTTTCCGACTTTTCCGACGGCTATTACAAAGACCCCGCGCCCATGGTGATTGTCCGCGCCGAGGACAAGGACACCTACACCACCCTTGAAAGCCTGAGCGGCAAGACCATCGGCGTGCAGAGCGCCACCACCAAGTGCGAGCAGCTGAAGCAGGCCCTGCCCGACTCGCCGCGCCTTGAGCTGGCCGGCGTGCCCGACCTCATCAACAACCTGCTGGCCGGCAAGTGCGACGCCGTGTATCTCGACGGCGGCGTGGCCATGGGCTACGCCGAGACCAACGACGAGCTGGTCATCGCCGAGCCCATCCGGATCGCCGAGGGCGACGCTCTGGGCGTCGCCGTCCAGAAGGGCGACCCCAGCGGCCTGCTCGCGTCGATCAACAAGACCATCGCCGACTGCCTCGAAAACGGCAAGCTGGACGAATGGCTGGAGCAGGCCGAGACGCAGAGCGCCGAGGCCGCCGAGTAAGGCTTCCCTGTCTCTCCGCGGGCGGACAGCGCGGCTGTGCGCCCGCCTCCGCGCCAAAATATTAGTGAGGTGACCCCCATGACGCCCATGCTGCTGTCCAGCATGTTCGATTTTTCCTTTCTGCCCAAGTACGCGGTGTACTTTGTCAAGGGCGTTGAATACACGCTCATTCTCTCGGCCGCGTCCGTTTTGCTGGCCATTGTCCCGGCCCTTCTCCTCGCCCTCATGCGGCTGAGCAAAAACCGCCTTCTCCGCTGGATTTCCGGCGCTTACATCGCCGTTTTCCGCTCGACGCCCATGCTCGTGCAGCTGTCGATCGTCTACTTCGGCCTGTTCGGCGCCATCAAGCTGCCCTCGTACCTGCTGTTCGGCTTTATCAACGTGCAGATGTTCATTCCCGGCGTCGTCGCGCTGGCCCTCAACAGCGCCGCCTATGTGGCCGAAATCTTCCGCGCCGGCATTCTGGCCGTCGACCCGGGGCAGAGCGAGGCGGCGCGCAGCCTCGGCCTGACGCAGGGGCAGACCATGAAGCTGGTCGTGCTGCCGCAGGCCGTCAAGAACATTCTGCCGACGCTGGCCAACGAGCTGGTCACCATGATCAAGGAATCCTCCATCTGCGGCACCATTATGGGCATTCAGGAGCTGATGTGGGGCGCCAAGACGGTGGCGAACACCACCCATATCATGATGGCCCCCTACCTGCTGGCGGCCGCCATTTACTTCTGCATCAATTTCCCGGCCACCAAGGCCATTGAAGCCTTTGAAAGGAGGATGCGCCGTGGCGACGTCCGTTAAACCCATCATCGAGGTGCGGGGCGTGAGCAAGCGCTTCGGCTCCGCCATCACCGCGCTCGACCACTGCGATCTGTCCATTTATCCCGGCGAGGTCGTCGTCATCGTCGGCCCGTCCGGCTCGGGCAAGTCCACCCTTCTGCGCTCCCTCAACCTGCTGGAAACCCCCACGGAGGGGCAGGTGATTTTTGAAGGGGTCGATTTAAACGACAAATCGGTCGACATCAACCACCACCGCCAGCGCATGGGCATGGTCTTTCAGCACTTCAACCTTTTCCCGCACATGACGGTGCTTCAAAATCTGACGCTGGCCCCCGTGACGGCCAAGGGGGTGCCGCAGGCCGAGGCCGAGGCGCTGGCCCGCGAGCTGCTCAAAACCGTCGGCCTTGAGGACCGGGCGGACGCCTACCCCATTCAGCTTTCGGGCGGGCAGAAGCAGCGCATCGCCATTGTGCGCGCCCTGTGCATGCAGCCCGACGTCATGCTCTTTGACGAGCCGACCAGCGCCCTCGACCCCGAAATGGTCGGCGAGGTGCTCGAGGTCATGCGCGGGCTGGCCCAAAAGGGCATGAC
This sequence comes from uncultured Eubacteriales bacterium, assembly GCA_934675045.1. Lineage (GTDB taxonomy): Bacteria > Bacillota > Clostridia > Oscillospirales > Butyricicoccaceae > Ventrousia. Next base: position 819 of record CAKUPI010000117.1, on the reverse strand, counting down.
CATGGTGGTCGTCACCCACGAAATGGGCTTTGCCCGCGAGGTCGGAACCCGCGTCATCTTTATGGACGCCGGCAAAATCCTGGTCGACGCGCCGCCGCAGCCGTTCTTCGGCGCGCCGGAAAATCCCCGCCTGAAAGAGTTCCTGTCCAAGGTCCTGTAAAGTGCATCCATCCCCGCGGAGAGACCCCTCTCCGCGGGGATTTTTCGCCTTGCGGGGGAGGGCTTGGCCTCGCGGGGAGGGCTTCGCCTTGCGGGGCGGGCTTCGCCTCGCGGGGAGGGCTTTGCCTTGCGGGGAGGGCTTTGCCTTGCGGGGAGGGCTTTGCCTTGCGGGGAGGGCTTTGCCTTGCGGGGGCATGAAAAAAGCCGCCCTTTTTTTCAAAAGGGCGGCTTTTGCGCTTTTACTTTCTCTTCTGCATGATCTCGAGGATGTAGCCCTCGGTGTCGGTCATGCCGGGCGACGCGATGTAGCCCATGTTCTGCAAGGTTTTTTCCGGCGTCGAGCCCATGATGCTGTGACAGCAGTCGACCGACGTGCCCGCCATGGCCAGCGCGGCGGCGTCAAAGGCCATGTTGACGCCGATGAGCGCCTTGAGGGCGCAGCCGGGGTTGCCGCCGTGACAAATCATGCCGGTCAGCGACGAGGCCATATTGCAGATGGCCTGAAAATACTGCTCGTCCCCGCCGCCGTACAGCATGACCAGCCCGACGGCCGTGCCGGTGCCTCCGGCCAGGGTACAGCCGCACAGCGCCGACAGGCGGCCGGAGTATTCCTTGATGTAAATGGTGACGAGACAGGACAGGCAGACGGCGCGCAGAAGC
>CAKUPI010000116.1 GCA_934675045.1 uncultured Eubacteriales bacterium | reverse complement strand
CAACTGCCAAAACTGCTACAAGTGCATCCGCTACTGCCCGGTCAAGTCCATCCGTCTTTCGGCCAATCAGGCCCAGATTGTCGGAAGCGAGTGCATTCTGTGCGGCTACTGCTTTGTCGTGTGCCCGCAAAACGCCAAGGAAATCCGCTGCGACATCCCGCGTGTGCGCCGGCTCATCGCCTCTGGCCGGCCGGTGTACGTCAGCCTGGCCCCCTCCTTTGTCGCCGACTTCCCCGGCATGACCATCACCGCCATGCGGAAGGCCCTTTTGCAGCTCGGCTTTGCCGGCGTCGAGGAGACGGCGCAGGGCGCCTCGGTTGTCAAAAACCGCTATATGGAGATTCTCGAGCAGGAGCGGCCGCCCGTTCTCATTTCCTCCTGCTGCCACAGCGTCAACCTGCTCATCCGCCGCCATTTTCCCCAGGTCCTTCCCTACCTTGCCCCCGTGCGCTCGCCCATGCAGGTGCACTGCGTCGACATCAAGCGCAGGCACCCCGACGCGCTGACCGTTTTCATCGGTCCCTGCATTTCCAAAAAGGCCGAGGCCGACGAGTACTCCGACGCCGTCGACTGCGTTCTCACCTTTGAGGATTTGTGGCAGTGGTTCAACGAGGAGGGCGTCGCGCTGACCGCCGCCGACGACCCGCCGGAGGCCGGCGGACGCGCCCGGCTCTTCCCCGCCGCGGGCGGTATTCTGCGCTCGATGCAGGGCAAAACGCCCGATTATACCTATATCGTCGTCGACGGCCCGCAAAACTGCGTCTACGCCCTGCGCGACATCCTTCACGGCGATTTGAAAAACTGCTTCATCGAAATGTCGGCCTGCACCGGCGGCTGCATCGGCGGCCCCGCCATGGACAAAAGCCGCCGCGCCCATCTGCGCGATTACGCCCGCGTCGACCGCTATGCGCCCGACCGCGACTTTGACCTTCCCATGCCCGATCGCTCCCTGCTTTACGCCGAGCACAGCCTGATGGGGCTGCGGCGGCAAAAGCCCGATCGAAGCGCCATCGAGGGCGTTCTGCACGCGCTGGGCAAGCTGACCCCCGCACAGGAGCTCAACTGCGGCAGCTGCGGCTACAATACCTGCCGCGAAAAGGCCGAGGCCGTTTTGTCCGGCAAGGCCGACCTGACCATGTGCCTGCCCTATTTGAAGGAAAAGGCCGAGACTTTTTCCGAAAACATCATGAACAACACGCCCAACGGCATCTTTTTGCTGGACAAAAGCCTGCTCATTCAGCAGATCAACACGGCCGCCTGCTCCATTTTGGACATTCCCCGGCCAGAGGCGGCCGCCGGCCAGTTTATCGGGCGCTATCTGTGCGCCGAGCCGTTTGCGCAGGCCATGCAGACCCGCCGCAGCAGCAGCGCCGTGCGCCTTGAGCTGCCGAGGCAGCAAAAGTACATTGAGCTGACCGTCGTTTACGACGGCAAATACCACAATCTGCTGGCCATTCTGCGCGACGTCACGCACGAGACCGAGGCGCACGCCCGCAAGGAGGCCCTCAACCGCCACACCATAGAAATCACCGACAAGGTGATTGAAAAGCAGATGCGCGTTGTGCAGGATATCGCCTCGCTGCTCGGCGAGACGACGGCCGAAACCAAAATCGCCCTGACCAGGCTGAAGGAGTCGCTGCGCGATGAGTAAGCTTTGCACCGACATCGGCTATTACAGCCTCAATAAAGCCGGCGAACAGCTGTGCGGCGACCGCATCGACGTCATCGAGTCGGAGGACGGCGGCACCATCACCGCCGTTTTGGCCGACGGCCTCGGCAGCGGCGTCAAGGCCTGTATCCTGTCGACGCTGACCAGCAAAATCATCTCCACGCTGATGGCCAACGGCATGAGCCTGGAGGACTGCGTCGAGACCATCGCCGCCACGCTGCCCGTCTGCGCGGTGCGCGGCGTCGCCTATTCCACCTTTACCATTGTCCGCATCGTCGGCAACCGCGAGGCCGAGCTGATTCAGTTTGACAATCCGCACGTCATTCTGCTGCGCCGCGGGCAGCGCTTTTCCTACCCCGAGGAGGAAAAAACCATCGGCGGCAAAAAAATCTATCACACGCGCATCCTTCTGGAGGAGGGCGACGTTTTTGTCGCCATGAGCGACGGCGTCGTGCATGCCGGCGTGGGCGTATCCCTCAGCTTCGGGTGGCTGCGCGAAAACGTCATGGCCTTTCTTGAAAAGATGTACCAGCCGGACCTTGCCGCCAAGACCTACGCCTCGCTTCTGCTCAACCAGTGCAGCCGGCTGTACGCCAATCAGCCGGGCGACGACACGACGGCGCTCGTCGTCAAGGTGCGGCAGCGCCAGCCCGTCAGCCTGATGATCGGCCCGCCCCGAAACCCCGCCGATTTGGCCGATATGCACCACCGCTTTTTTGCCGAGGCGGGCAAGCATATCATCTGCGGCGGCACCACGGCCCGGCTGGCCGCCGACTACCTCGGCAAGACGGTCAGCACCTGCGCCCTTTACTCCGACCCCGACATTCCCCCCATTGCCGCCATCGACGGCGTCGACCTTGTGACGGAGGGGGTCATCACCTTTAACCGCGTGCTCGAGTACGCCAAGGACTATCTGGCCGACAGCACCCGCTGCGCCGACTGGAGCTGCAAGCGCGACGGCGCCTCGCTCATTGCGCACACGCTCTTTGAACAGGCGACCGACATCCATTTTTACGTCGGCCGCGCCGTCAACCCCGCCCACCAGAATCCCCACCTGTCCATCAGCTTCAATATAAAAATGCGCCTGGTGGAAGAGCTCGCCGCCTGTCTGAAAAAAATGGGCAAGCGGGTTTTGGTCACCCGGTACTGATTATCACAGAGGAAGAAGAGGAAAGCTCCTATGAGAAAATTTGACACCAAGGTCCAGCATCTCAAATACAAAGTGCTGCGCGAGGTCGCGCGCAGCGCCTTTGCCGGCACTCTGCTGCAGGATATTCAGGAGATCCCCAAAATGATTGCGCCCGGCCCCAACGCCACTATGCGCTGCTGCGTTTACAAAGAGCGCGCCATCATCGGCGAGCGCATCAAGCTGGCGATGGGCGGCAATCCCAAAAACCCCAACATCATCGAGGTGCTCGACATCGCCTGCGACGAATGTCCCGTGGGCGGCTGGCAGGTTTCCGAAGCCTGCCGCGGCTGCATTGCGCACCGCTGCGAGGACGTCTGCCCCCGCGGCGCCATCACCTTTGACAAGCACCAGCACGCGCACATCGACAAGGAAAAATGCGTCGAGTGCGGCCGCTGCGCCAGCGTCTGCCCCTATTCGGCCATCATCGACCACAAGCGCCCCTGCCAAAAGGCCTGCAAAATCAAGGCCATCAACATCAACAGCAACTACGAGGCCGAAATCGACAACGGCAAGTGCATCGCGTGCGGCGCCTGCGTTTACCAGTGCCCCTTCGGCGCCATTGTCGACAAGTCCTTTATCCTCGACGCCATCAACCTGCTTGTGCAAAGCGGCGGCAACAAAAACTACAAGGTCTACGCCGTCGTCGCCCCCTCCATCTCCAGCCAGTTCAGCTACGCCGCGCTTGGGCAGGTCGTCGCCGGCATCAAGCAGCTGGGTTTTTACACCGTGGTCGAAGCGGCGCTGGGCGCCGATCTGGTCGCCTATTCCGAGGCGCGCGAGCTGGCCGAAAAGGGCTTTTTGACCTCTTCCTGCTGCCCCGCCTTTGTCCGCTACATCGAAACGGCCTTCCCCGACATGACCGGCCACATCTCGCACAACCCGTCGCCCATGGCGGCCATCGCCCGCGCCATCAAGGCGACCGACGAAACGGCCAAGGTGGTGTTCATCGGCCCCTGCACCGCCAAAAAGCAGGAGCGCCAGCGCGAGAGCGTGCGCGAGCTGGTCGACTGCGTCCTGACCTTTGAAGAGCTGCAGGCCCTGTTTGACGGCAAGGACATCGACCTTACTGCCCTGACCCCCGACCTTCTGGACAACGCCTCGTACTACGGCCGCATTTTCGCCCGCAGCGGCGGTCTTTCCGACGCAGTGGGACAGGCCTTTAAAGAGCAGGGCATCGAGGACTTCACCCCGAATCCCATCGTGTGCGACGGCATCGAGGCCTGCCGCGCCGCGCTGATGCGCGCCTCGAAAAACGTGCTCCCCAACAACTTTATCGAGGGCATGGCCTGCACCGGCGGCTGCATCGGCGGCGCCGGCTGCCTGACCCACGGCGAAAAAAACAAGGGCGAGGTCGATCGCTACGGCCGCGAGGCGATGGAAAAATCCATCGGCGACGCCATTTCCATCTTCCAGCACACGCAAAAGCTGTAAACAGGCAAAAAGCTTCGGGAGGGCCGCCCTCCCGAAGCTTTTTTTGCGCCATCCGCCCTTGCAAAGCGGCATCGCCTGTGCGAAACGCCCAGCGCCCGCGCGCGGCGCCCGTTACGGCTTGCCGCCGTTTGCTGCATGGGGATTTTTACCGGATGAGCCCGCTCTCTTTCAGCAGAATCTCGATGTCCGTGCCCCGGATTTTTTTCAGGGCGAGCTTGAGCATTTCCTTTTCCTTGAAGGACAGGGGCACCTCGCTGATGGGCTTTTTGTCAATGGCGTAGTAGCAGGCGCGCAGCAGCTCGCGCACGTCGTACTTGCTGCCCCAGACCTCCGGCACGCCGCGGTCGACGTCCAGCAGCGTATAGACCGACTCCATGCCGGTGCGCATGGAGTACTCGGTGGTGAAGATGGTGTCGCGCGGCGTCTCGGCAAACTGACCGATGAACGCGAAGTTGACGGCGCCGTCGGGCACGACCTTCGGGCGGTCGGATTCCTTGCGCGGCTGGAAGAAGGCGTTGATATACGGCATGAAGCAGGTCGTGGTGTTGCAGGCGTCGTGCGCCAGCGCGTCGATTCTGTCCTCGGGCACGCCGATGTGGTACAGCCACTCACGGCAGACCTCCTCGCCGGTGCAGTCACGCATGGCCTTCTTCACATAGTTGCCTTCTTTGCCGGTGTTGAGCGAATACAGCCATACGAGCACCATGTTCCTGTCCTGCGACTTGAACTGCGGCTGGCGGTTGATGGTCCAGGACAGATACCAGTTGTCGGTGCTGTCCTTGACGGTGACGATGCCGCCCGTTGTCACCTTGCCCGAGCGCGGGTCACGCTTGCAGACGTTGATGATGTGCTGAATGATCTCCTCGTTGGAGGTAGCCACCGTGGCGCTCATCCAGTTGGTGGCCTCCACATCGCCGCAGAACCGTTCCGGATTGCCGAACTCGCCGTGCTCCGCCTGCGCGGCGATGGCCTTCCACATGTCCCAGGACTCGCCGCAGCCGTTTTTCACCCCCGACAGGTCGGGCGCGTGAGTCTGATCGCCGTAGCACGAGGTATCGGTGCAGCAGCCGTTGGTGATGAACACCAAATCGTCCTCGATGAGGTCGATGGTCTGCTCCTTGCCGTCCTTGACATAGACGATCTGTCTGGCGATTTTCCTATCGCCTTCGGTCTCGATGATGACATTCCTGACGTCCATGCCGTACTCGATGCGCACGCCGTGCGACTCGAGGTACCTGACCAGCGGCAGGATCATGCTCTCGTACTGGTTGTACTTGGTGAAGCGCAGGGCGCTGAAATCGGGCAGGCCGTCGATGTGGTGGACATAGCGGCAGAGGTAGCGCTTCATTTCCAGCGCGCTGGACCAGCGCTGGAAGGCAAACATGGTCTGCCAGTAGAGCCAGAAATTGGTGCTCCAGAAGGAATCGGGCAGAACATCGGAGATCTTCTTGTCCTCCAGATCCTTTTCCGGCGTCAGGAACAGCTTGGAGAGCGCCAGAGCGGAATCCTTGTCCAGCTTGAACTGCTTGTCGGTGTGGGCATCTTCGCCCCGGTTGATGCTGGCGCGGCAGAGAGAGTAGTTGGGGTCGTGCTTATTGAGCCAGTAATATTCGTCCAGAACGGAAACACCCGGCGTTTCGATGGAGGGAACATCCC
>CAKUPI010000115.1 GCA_934675045.1 uncultured Eubacteriales bacterium | reverse complement strand
CCCAGATGGCGTAGGCATACGGTCGAATGACGACGCAGCCGCGCACGCTGGAATAGTCGATCATCTCGGCTTTTTTGCAGATGTCGGTATACCACTGCGCAAAATCCTGATCCATCGGGGTAATCGCATTGACAAGCTTTTTGTTGTCCGCCATAGCTCATTCATCCTTTTTTATAATTTGCGGCGCCGGGCCGCCTTTCCTCAAGTGAGAAAAAGACATGCCGAAGCATGTCTTTGTAGTTCCGGTTTCTTAAAAGAGCATCGCCAGCACAAAGGTGAGAACAATAAAGACAACGGCGCAGATGCCCGTCAGCTTTTCCAGCTTGGCGTCGAGCGAGCGGGCCTTGTTTTTGCCGAAGAAGGTGTCGGCAACGCCGTCAATCGAGCCGGAAAGGCCGGCCGATTTGCCGGACTGGAACAAAACGGTGGCGATCAGCACCAGCGAGACGATAACCTGAACAACAGTGAGCGCGGTTTCCATAAATCAAACCTCCAAAATATCACCCCGCCAGAGCGGGAAAATGCCGCCGCCACACAGCGGCCTGTTTCTTTTTTCACGCGTTTCCGCACAAAACACCCACAACGGAGCCCGCGGGTACAGCAACACATAGTATAGCATATTCTCCCGCCGGATGCAAGATTTTTTTGTGAAAAGGGGGAAAGCTTCGCCCCCTGCGCCGCGGAGATGCGGAAAACGCCCGCGCAAAAGAGCACCCCGCCCGGCAAAAAGCCGGACAGGGTGCCTGTTTTTTCGTCTGTGCCCGCCGTCTTATTTTCTGACCATGGCTCTTTTGGCGGCGCGCTCGATGGCGGCGGCCGTCAAATCAAAGCGCTCGCGCAGGAAGGCCTCGGTGCCCACCTCGCCGAAGGAGTCGTAAATGCCGACCATCTCGACGGGGGCGGGCGCGTTTTTGCCCAGCGACGACGCGACCGCCGAGCCGAGGCCGCCGATGACGTTGTGGTTTTCCGCCGTGACAAAGCAGCCGCACTTTTTGGAATAGGCGGCCAGCGTCTCGTCGTCCATCGGCTTCCACGTAAAGGCGTTGAGCACCGCGGCCGAAACGCCCTGTGCGCGCAGCGAGTCGGCCGCCTTGACCGCCTCGCCCACCATGATGCCCGACGCGACGATGCACACGTCGGCGCCGTCGCGCAGCGCGGCGATTTTGCCCAGCTCAAAGGTCGAGCCCTTCTCGTAAACGCCGACCGCCAGCTTGCGCAGCATACGGATGTAGAAAACGCCGTAAGCGTTTTGCAGCTCGCGGATCAGCCACTCGAGCTGCACGCTGTCGCACGGCTCGACCAGCGTGATCTGCGGAATGGACATCAGCGTGCCCATGTCCTCGAAGGGCATGTGGGTGCCGCCGTTGTACGCCGCCGTAACGCCCGGGTCGGTTCCCAGAATCCGCACGTTGAGCTTGGGGTAGCAGCACGAAATGAAAATCTGGTCGACACAGCGGCGCGAGGCAAAAGGCCCGAAGGAGTGGGCAAAGGGGACCATGCCGGAAGCCGACAGGCCGGCGGCCGTGCCTATCATGTTGTTTTCCTGAATGCCGCAGTCGATGGCGCGGTCGGGGAACTCCTTAAAGAAAGGCTTGACGCCCGACGAGCCGACCAGATCGGCGTCGAGCACGCAGATGCGCTTGTCCTCGCGGGCCAGCTCGCACAGCGTGGCGGCATAAACGGCGCGCATTTCGACCGTCTCTTTTTCGATGGTGTTTTTGACCGTATAGCTCATGCTTATTCCCCCTTTACCTGGGCCAGAACGGCCTCGGCCTTTTCAATGGACGGCGCGATTTCCTCCGGTTTGAAGGCGATGTGGTGGTTGGGGAACTTCTGCAGGGCGAATTCGCAGCCGTTGCCCTTGACGGTGTCCAGAATGATCATGACGGGCTTTTCATCCTGCGCCTTTCCGGCGTGAATGGCGTCGAGGATTTCATCGACGTTGTGGCCGTTGACCTTTTTGGTCAGCCAGCCGAAGCTTTCAAACTTGTCCACCATGTCGCCCATGTCCATCACGTCCTTCGTGCTGCCGTCGAGCTGCTGCTTGTTGAGATCGACAAAGCCGATGAGATGGCTCAGCTTGAAGTGGGCGGCGAACATGGCGCCTTCCCACACCTGGCCCTCGTTACACTCGCCGTCGCCCAGCACCAGATAGGTGTAGCTGTCGCGGCCCTGAATGCGGTTGCCGAGCGCCAGCCCGCAGGCCAGCGAAATGCCCTGCCCGAGCGAGCCGGTCGTCATGTCGACGCCGGGCGTTTTGAGCCTGTCGCAGTGGCTGGGCAGCGTGGTGCCGCCCTGATTGAGGGTCTTCAGCACCTCGGGCGGGAAGTAGCCCTTCAGCGCCAGCGTGGCGTACAGCGCCGGGCCGGCGTGTCCCTTGGACATGACCAGACGGTCACGCTCGGGCCACTGGGGATTTTGCGGGTTGATGCGCATTTCGCCGCCGTACAAAACGGCCAGCGTTTCAACGACGGACATGGCGCCGCCGACGTGGCCGAAGCCCAGCGCGGCAAATTCCTTGAGCGTCTCGACGCGGATTTCCTCGGCAAAGACGCGCACTGCCTTGTTTTTTTCCATGTTGACACCTGCCAATCTATAAAATGAGGGGAAATAGGTTTCTATACAAAACTATTTTAGCAGAAACCGGCGCGGCTTGCAAGGCAAAGGCGCCTTCTTCGTGCCCCGGCCGCGCAAGGCGCCCCAAACGGGCTTTTCCCGGCCCCCGGGCGGGTGTGTCGAAGCCTGTCGCGGGGGCATACGCTGTTAGGGAGGAGCACACACACCACACACAAAGGAGTTTTGCGCTTATGTCCAAGACTGGAGATTGGGAGTATATCCGCACCAAAGTCATCTGCTGCGACGAGCTTGACCGCCCCGTCCCCTGCGGCGACTGCCCGCCCCGATGGCCGCAGGACTGCCTGCACCGGCACCCCTGCCGTCCCTGTCCGTGCTGCTGCCCGTACTGCTGCGCCCCCGGCGTGACAGGTGCTACCGGTGCGACCGGTGCTACCGGTGCTACCGGTGCTACCGGTGCTACCGGGCCTGTTGGGCCTGTCGGGCCTATTGGACCTATTGGGCCCGCCGGGCCTGTCGGCCCTGTCGGCCCCACGGGTGCCCCCGGCGTGACAGGTGCGACCGGCCCTGCCGGGCCTGTTGGGCCTGTCGGCCCTGCGGGTGCTGCCGGTGCGACCGGTGCGACCGGCCCTGCCGGGCCTGTTGGGCCTGTTGGGCCTGTCGGTGCCACCGGTGCAACGGGTGCTGTTGGCCCTGTTGGGCCTATGGGGCCTGTTGGTGCCACCGGTGCGACCGGGCCTATGGGGCCTGCCGGCCCTGTCGGGCCTATCGGGCCTGTCGGCCCCACGGGTGCCACGGGTGCCACGGGTGCCACGGGTGCAACTGGCGCGACCGGCCCTGCCGGGCCTGTCGGCGCTGACGGCCCTATTGGGCCTGTTGGGCCTGTCGGCCCCACGGGTGCCACGGGTGCAACCGGTGCGACCGGTGCTACCGGCCCTGCCGGGCCTGTCGGCGCTGCCGGACGGCCCGGAGCCGCCGCCACCAACGAAAGCGCCCTGTTTGATCAAATGCCGCTGACCGTCGTCGGCGACGGCCAGCACCTGACCTTCGACAACGCGCAAATCAACGCCCCGCTGGGCAGCATTGGGCTCAGCGACAGCCGCTCTGCCGTGCTTTTGCAGCCGGGCACGTATTTTGTGCTTTTCCACAGCAAGGGAATCCGCCCCTGCGACGGCGGCGGCGGAGCGGTCGGCGTCTCCCTCGAGACCAGCACCCAGTACCTGCCCACTCCCCATTTTTACGCCTCGGCCGCCTCCGGCAACGAAATCGCAACGCACGCGCACACCCTTATCAGCACCGACGTCCCCACCCGTCTGATGGTCACCAACCACTCGGGAAACACCGTTCATTACGAAATGAGCTCGCTGAGCATCGTCAAGCTGGCCTGAGGCGCTTTTCTGCGCGCTGCAAAGAAGCGGCAGCCCCTTTTTTTCGGGGCTGCCGCCTTTTGCGTTATTCTTTCATCCACCCGGCAAAGGCCGACAGCGGCAGATGCGCCACCCGCCCCTCGGCGTCGTCGGCCGACAGAGCAAAGGGCTCGAGGCACAAGACCAGCTCGTTTTCCTGCAAGGTGAACTCCGCCAGCAGCTGATCGGCGGCAATGGACTCCCTTGTGTCAAAGGCCAGCCCGTTTTTCTCGCACCACGCGGCCAGCTCGTCGATGACGGCCGCCTGCGCCTCTGCCGCGTTTTTGCCGAACAGATCGGCAAACTTCAGCTTCCAGCCGGTCGACAGGTCAAAAAGCTCGGCATAATAATGGACGGTGCTGCGCCCGGCGCTGTCCGTATACACGTAATCGCGCACGACGCTGAGGTAGCGGCCGTCCACCGTCTGCGTTTCGTAGTCAAAGACCGACGTGACCGCCTGCCGCTCCTCGACGATGTTGTTCCACCCCGCGCCCAGCTCCTTTTGCAGTGTGAGGAAAACCCACTCGCAGTCGGCGGCAAAGGCCTCGGACTCCTGCTTGTAAAAGGCGTTGATGTTCTGGAACACGCCGCTTTTGGCGCCGTCCTCGACAAACTGCGGAACCCGCGCCTCGTAGCTGGCCAGCACGACGCCCGAATCGCTCTTCATGACGCGCTCAAACACCAAATCGTCGGCCGTCATGCTCTCGGGCGAGACCTCGGCGGCCTGCACCATCAGCCGGTTTTTGTCCTCTTCCTTCTGCTGCGCCTCTTCCATGGGCTCAAACCGGGAAAGCGTACAGCCGCCCAGCAAAAGCAGCGCCAGCAACAGAGGAACATATCGCCAGTTCTGGCTTTTTTTCATGTAAATCCCTGCCTTTCGGGAGTTACATCATACTTCAAAAGGGGTGTTTTTGTCAAGAATAGGGCGCTTTTCGGCGCCCTATTTCAAGAAAAGTTCATAGCTTGTTTTCATTTTCGCCGTTTTCCGGAAGGGCTGCGGACCGCGTCCTCACCGGGCGGCGTGCTCCTTTACGCGCTCCATAAAGGCCTTGAAGTAGGGGGCGAAATCCTCGGTGCGGTCGTCCCACGCGATGCCGGTCAGGCGCTCGGGGTGAAACTGTGTGCCCCAGATGGGCAGCGTGTCGTGCTCGTACGCCTCGATGATGCCCTCGACGGAGCGGGCCGTGACGTGCAGCCCCTCGCCCAGACGGCGCACGGCCTGATGGTGCGTGCTGTTGACCTTAAAGCGCTCGCCGAACAGCCGGTGCAGCACCGATCCCTCCTCCGCCGTGACATAGTGGCGGATGTCGGTGTTCATGTGCACATAGCCGCACTGCGCGACAAGGTCCTGGTACAAATCGCCGCCCAGCAGGCAGTTGAGAAGCTGAAAACCGCGGCAGATGCACAAAATGGGCTTCCCCCGCTCGAGAAAGGCGCGTGTCAGCGGCACCTCGTACGCGGTGCGCTTGGGGTCGGTGCAGACGGTGTCGTTGAACACTTGCTCGCCGTACAGCTCCGGGCAGACGTCGTCGCCGCCCGTCAGAAGCAGAGCGTCGCACAGCTCGGCCATTTCTTCATAGCACTGCTCCGGCGCGATGAGCGGCACGCCGCCGGCGGCGGCGATGGCCCGGCCGTAGGCCGCGGGACTGTAATGCTGGCGCGGCTCGGCGCCGTTTTTTTCACGGTTGTTGGAATCGCTGGAGAGACAAACGATCGGCTTTCCCGATATCATGTATAACCCACCTTTTCTACCGTTTGCCGCGCGCGGCGCCGCTGGCGCTTCGCCGGCTTTGCTTTTATCCTAACAGAAACCCGGCTTCTTTTCAAGCGCGCCCGGATTTTTCTTGACCGTGCATGGACAATCCACTATAATAGAGGCAGTGCGAGCATCAAATCTGAATGGGGTGTTCTGGGTTTGAATATACTTTCGATTGTCAAGCTTTTCGGCGGTCTCGGCCTGTTCATTTACGGCATGACCACCATGGGCAACGCACTGGAAAAACTGGCCGGCGAAAAGCTGGAGCGCACGCTCGAGGCCATGACC
>CAKUPI010000114.1 GCA_934675045.1 uncultured Eubacteriales bacterium | reverse complement strand
GCGCAGCGCCCTGTGCACAGCAGCAGCCGCGCTTTCGTCGGCACATTCCAGCGCAAGCGACAATCCGTCGCCGCGCGCCTGTATAGCCTGCGGGTATCGCTCGACGCATTTTTGCAGTCCGCATTTCAGCCGCGCGCCCACCGTGCGCACGTTTTCCAAAACGCCGCCCTCCAGCAGCTCGTCAAACACGGCGCAGGCCGCCGCGCAGGGCAGAAGCGAATCGCCCGACCCGCCCGAAAGGGCATACAAATCGGCCGTTTCCACCTTGCCGCGCATTAAAAACCCGGCCAGATGCAGGCCGTTGCCCAGCCCTTTGCCGATCAACAAAAAGTCAGGTACCACCCCTTCGAGCTGGTAACGGAACATGCGGCCGCTGCGGCCCATTCCGCTTTGGATTTCATCAAAAATCAGCAAAATGCCTCTTTCCCGCGTCCACTCCCGCAGCGCCTTGAGGTAGCCGGGCGGCGGGCAGACATGGGCCGCGCCCTGACACGGCTCGATCACGACGGCGGCAATGTCCTGCGCCGACCCGTAAGTCACCTGTCGGCTGAGAAAATCCAGGCAGCCGTACCCGCAGGTTTCCTTTTGACAGTGAAACGGGCAGTGCAGGCAATCTGGATACGGCGTCAGCAGCACGCCCGGTTCCAGCGGCCCATAGCCCGTTTTTCGCTTGGGCAGGCCGGACATGCTGGCGCTCAGCTGCGTGCGGCCGTGAATGCTGTTCCAGTAGCTGATCACCTCGCTGCGGCCCGTCATTTTGCGCGCCAGCTTGACGGCCCATTCCGCCGCTTCGGAACCTGAGGAGGTCAGATGAATGTGCTCAAAATCGCCGTTGGTGGCCTCGATCAGCCGTGTGAACAGCTTTTCCTTATACGGGTTTGCCCCCCCCGACTGCATAACCTCACCCGCGGCACGGCACACCGCCTCGACAAAGCGCTCGTTTCCGGCCCCCAGGCAGACGCTCAGCTCGTTCAGCGCCAGATAACGCCTGCCCTCTGCGTCGAACAGCTCGGCTCCCTTGCCGCTTGTCAGCTCAGGCGCAGAGGCTGTATGCAGCGGCGCCAGCAAATCATATTGCATTACGGTTTTATTCAAAAGAACTCTCTCCTTTTGCGGAGCCTCATACCTCCAGCTTATCAAAATTGACCAGAAAATCCACCAAATCGTCCACCTTGGCCTGCATCATGCACTCGCCTTTTTCCCGCGTTGCCAACGTACTGTTGCCGTTGGTGCCGCGCGGGGTCTTCATTTTGCCGAACAGGGCGACGCGCACCGTTCCGTTTTTGACGCAGCCCGGCATCGTTTCGCTGTATTCCTCGGTTGTCTCGTCCATTTTGACCAGATCGCCGCGCACGTACAGCATGGTCGAGGTTTCCGCCTCGTCGCCGTGCCCGCCCTTGCGCTGGCTGCACAGCTCGTCGTCCACCTCTTTTCCCAGCCCAAGGCAATTGGAAACGCCCACTTTGACGCCATAGCGGCAGGAAAGATTATTGGCCGCGATACGCAGCGGGAAATGGGTAGAAACGCCGCCGTCTAAAATCAAAAACTTTTTCACGCCAAACCTGATGAAGTTTTCCAGAATGTTTTCGACAAAGGCGGAGAAATGATAGGCTTCAATGCTGACAGAGCCCTTGAAGTCGGTAAAGGCGGGGAAATAGGCGTAAGGCAGCGTGGGCAGCGTGACGACGGGAAAGCGTTCGGTGACGGCGCGGGCCAGCCAGTCGGTGACAAAAAAGTCGGTGCCCATGGGCAGATGCCCGCCGTGCTCTTTGGATCCGCCGCCGATGGGCAGCATGACGATGGTGTCCTCGTTCAAAACTTTCTGGCAGTCCTCGTTGGTGATCTCGGCGATCATCACGCCCTGTTTGAGCTGAGTCATCCTTGTTGCACTCCTTTTGTAATCCAATATTTGAAGTTGTCCGAAAAAATGCGCTGGCGGTCGCCGTCGGTGATATCGGCCCGAAGGACATGCTTAACCTGCGCCTCCATGATATCCTCGCGCCCCTCCCCGTCCATAAAAAAGGGGAAATCCGAGCCGTAAAGAATGCGTCCGGCGCCAACGATTTGCACCGCCAGCTCGACGGCCCGCAGATCGCGCACCGTCGAGGTGTCAAAGGTCACCGTTTCAAAGGGTGCGAAAGCGCGGAACATTTCTTCCATAAATCCCAGATTGTCCGGCGTGGAACGGCCGAGGTGGGCAATCTGGATTTTCATGCGGGGAAACTCGCGCAGAATGGCGGTCACATACTGCACCCTGCGCGCTGCCTGCGAATGCAGCAGCAGCGTCAGGCCGTGCTGCTGCATTCGGGCAAAAATCTCGCGTTTTGCGTCGGAAAGCCGGCTTTCGTGTAAAACAATGTGCTCCTTGACGCCGACGATGTCGCGAAAATGCCCGTCAATAAAGCCCGGATTGTCTTCGTCGAGCAGCGCATACGGGTAAAGCCCCGGGCGGCTTTTGGAAAAGGCGATACACCGCAGGCTTTCTTCCGTTTTGTCGTGCTCGCGAAAGACCGAGGGCACCAGCACCGACTCCGCGACGCCGTGCTTTTCAAGCAGCGCGCCGTAATCGGCCATGGGCCCGTACTGCACGGTGCGGTAGCAGGGAAAAGCCTCGGCCAGCGGGCTGGTTTCGGCAATCTTCCGCATGGCGGCAGGGTCGCCGAAGTGCAGGTGCGCATCGCGAAGAACCATGCTCATTCCCCCTTGTTTTGAGCCAGATCGCGCCAGTAGTGGCAGGCGACGAAATGCCCCGGCTCGGCTTCTTCCAGCACCGGCTGCGCCTTGCGGCACTGCTCGCCGGCGTACAGGCAGCGCGGTGCAAACCGGCAGCCCGGCTTGGGCTCGATGGGACTGGTAATCTCGCCCTTCAGCACAATGCGCTGCCGCGGCGCGTCGATGTTGGTGGTGGGAATGGCGCTTAAAAGCGCCTTGGTGTAGGGGTGCAGCTGCCTTTTAAAGAGCGCGCGTGAGGGGCATTTTTCCACCATCTGCCCAAGGTACATCACGCCGATGTCGTCCGAAATGTGCTTGACGACGGACAGATCGTGGGTGATGAACAGGTAGGTCAGCCCCTTTTGCTCCTGTAAATCCATCATCAGGTTGAGAATCTGCGCCTGAATGGACACGTCAAGCGCGGAAACCGGTTCGTCACAGACGATGAACTTGGGGTCCAGCGCCAGCGCGCGAGCCACGCCGATGCGCTGGCGGCGTCCGCCGTCCAGCTCGTGCGGATAGGTGCCGGCCAATCGCTCGGCCAGACCGACCGTTTCCATCAGCTCGCTGACCTTTTTTTCCGTCTCGGCGCGGGTCTTGAAAACTTTATGGACATGCAGCGGCTCGCTGATGATTTCGCTGACCGTCATACGGGGGTTGAGGCTGGAAAAGGGGTCTTGAAAAATCATCTGCATGTTTTTGTGAATCTGCTTGAGGTGCTTCTTGGGAACGTCGGTAATATCCTTTCCGTCAAAGCGGATTTCGCCGTCCGTCGGCTCCAGCAGATGCAGAATGACCCGGCCGAGGGTGGACTTTCCGCAGCCCGACTCGCCGACAATTCCGAGCGTCTTGCCCTCTTCCAACGAAAAGCTGACGCCGTCGACGGCGTGCAGCATTCCCTTGGGCGTTTTAAAATATTTTTTTAGGTCTTTGACCTCGAGTAAAGTGCTCACACTTTGCCTCCTTCCGCGAAATGGCAGCGTACGGTATGCTCTCCCCCGAGTTGCTGCACGGCGGGGCCTTTCTCTTTGCATATCTCCTGTGCGCGCGCGCAGCGATTTGCAAACGGGCAGCCCTTGGGCATCTCGCTCGGGTCGGGTACCATGCCGGGAATGGGCCTGAGGCGCGGCGTCTCGGTTTCCAGGTCGGGAATGGAGCCGAACAGGCCGAGCGTATAGGGGTGGCGCGGGTCCTTGTATATTTCGCGCAGCGTGCCGTATTCCATGATCTGCCCGCAGTACATGATGGCGACCTTGTCGCACATTTCGGCGACGACGCCGAGGTCGTGGGTGATCAAAATGGTCGAGGTTCCCATTTCCTTCTTGAGGCTGCGCATCATTTCAAGCACCTGCGCCTGAATGGTGACGTCGAGCGCCGTCGTCGGCTCGTCGGCAATCAAAAGCTCCGGCTCGCACGCCAGCGCGATGGCAATGACGACGCGCTGCTTCATACCGCCCGAAAATTGGTGCGGGTACTCGCCGTAGCGCTCGCCCGGAATGCCGACCAGTTCGAGCATTTTCTGCGCCTTGACCGAGGCCTCAGCCCGGCTCAGCTTGTCATGCAGGCGAATAACCTCGGCGATTTGCTCGCCGACCGTCAGAATGGGGTTCAGGCTGGTCATCGGGTCCTGAAAGATCATGGAGATGCGCTTGCCGCGGATTTTGCGCATGGCCTCGTCGGTCTGCGCAATGATGTCCTCGCCGTGAAACAGGATCTGCCCCGACACATACTGTCCCTGCGGATCGGGCAGCAGGTGCATGATGCCAAGGGCCGTCGTCGTCTTTCCGGCGCCCGTCTCCCCCACCAGCCCGAGGCATTCTCCCTCGTCCAGCGTCAAATCGACGCCGTTGACGGCGTAAACCAGCGCGTCGTCGGTCTGATAGGTGATGCGAAGGTCACTGATTTCCAATATTCTGTTGCTCATCACAGGCACCTCATCTCTTCAGGCGCGGGTCCAGCGCATCGCGCAGGCCGTCGCCCAGCATGTTGATGGCCAAAACGACAATGACGATGGCCAGGCCCGGAAACGTGACCAGATGCCAGTATTGGCGGATGTAGTTGCGGCCGCTGGCCAGCATGGCGCCCCACTCGGGCACTGGCGGCTGGATTCCGAGGCCGAGGAAGCTGAGCGACGAGGCGTTGAGGATGGCCAGCGCCATGCTCAGCGTCACCTGCACAATGACGGGGGCCAGCACGTTGGGCAGCAGGTGCCTGACAATGATGCGGGCGTCGGAGCATCCGGTCAGGCGCGCCGCCTCGACAAACTCCTGCTCCTTTACAGAGAGGATCGAGGCGCGGACCATGCGGGCAAAGGACGGAATGGAAGAAATTCCGACGGCCAACATCAGGTTTCGCAGGCCTGTTCCCAGCGTCGAGGCGATGACGATGGCCAGCAGAATGTTGGGAATGGCCATGAGAATGTCCATAAAGCGCATGATGACGTTGTCCACTCTGCCGCCGTAAAACCCGGCGACGGCGCCCAAGGCGCTGCCGGCAAAAAGCGAAATGGCAACGGCGATAAAGCCCACCTGCAGCGAAATCCGCGCGCCGTAGATGATGCGGCTCAGAATGTCGCGGCCGGTGTCGTCGGTTCCCAGCGGAAACTCGCGGCAGGGCAGCTGGAAGGTCTTGTCCAGATGCTGCTCGGCGTAGTGATAAGGGGCAATAAAATCAGCAAAAACGGCGACGAGGGCAAAGAGAACCAAAACGACAAGGCCCAGCATGGCCAGCCGGTTTCTGCGCAGACGCTTCCATGCGTCGCTCCACAAACCGCTGTGCTTTTTCCTGTTACGCATCGGCCTTAGCCTCCTTCCTCTTGCTCTTGTACATGGAGGAAATGCGCGGATCGATAAATCCGTATAAAATATCGACCGCCAGGTTGATGAAGCTGTAAATGACGGCGATGAAAATGACGCCGCCCTGCACAACGGGAATATTTTTAACCGAGCTTGCGTCGACCAGCAGCTTTCCAACGCCCGGAATGGCGAAAATGGTCTCGACAATAAAGGAGCCGCCCAGCTGCTTGCCAAATTGCAGGCCCATCAGGGTAACGACGGGAATGATGGCGTTGCGGAGCGCGTGATGGGTAATGATCTTGCTCTCTTTTTGCCCCTTGGCGCGCGCCGTGCGAATATAATCCTGCCGGATGACCTCCAGCATGTTGGAGCGCGTCGTGCGCATAATGCCGGCGACACAGCCCGTGCCGATGGTGACGACGGGCACTATCCAGTACTTGGCCCCGTACCAGCCCGCGGCCGGTTTCAGGCCGATGGCCCTGTGGTCGGTTATTTGGTAAAGGAAAGGGCGTCATACCGCAGGTCCTG
>CAKUPI010000113.1 GCA_934675045.1 uncultured Eubacteriales bacterium | reverse complement strand
ATTCAGCGCATCGGTTATCTCCTTGTAGCCCTCGGGGTCAAGGTACTGAAGCGACAGATCCTCAAGCTCCCACTTGAGGCTCTGCATACCCAGCCGGTGCGCCAGCGGCGCGTAGATTTCCATGGTTTCCAGCGCCTTTTCCCGCTGCTTCTGCGGCGGAAGGTACTGAAAGGTGCGGGCGTTGTGCAGGCGGTCGGCCAGCTTGATAATGATGACGCGGATGTCCTTTGCCATGGCAATGAACATCTTGCGCAGGTCCTCCATCTGCTCCTCTTCCTTGGAGCTGTAAACGATTTTGCCCAGCTTGGTGACGCCCTCGACCAGATTGGCCACCGATTCCCCAAACTCTTTCTCGATAATCTGAAACGTGGCCGGCGTGTCCTCAATGCAGTCGTGCAGAAGGCCGGCGACAATGGAGTCGACGTCCAAGCCCAAATGGTCCAGAATGACGGCCGTTTCCACCGGATGCACAATATACGGCTCGCCGCTGCGGCGGCGCTGATCGCCGTGCAGCTGAAGCGCATAGCGAAAGGCCTTTTCAATCCGCTGCGCTTCCTCGGGCGCGTGATGTGTTTTGATTTTTTCTATCGAAGCAAAAATATCCTGATTCATTTCGCTGATATCCATGAAACCCCGTCCTCTGTCCGTCAAAAATTACTCACCGGCGCGCCGCATCTCACTCAGGCGGCGCAAGATTTCAGACCCGTTGATATCGACCTTTCCCTGCTTGGGCAGCACCCGCACGGCCAGCTCGTCGCCGGCCCTGTCGTATTCCACAATGGAAAACTCGGCAAACACGTCAAGGCAGACGAGCAGGCGCCCGAGGTTCATGCCGGAGCGCGCCTCGTACCGGACCTTGCGGTACAGCGTCTGGGCCGGAGCACACAGCATGCCGCCCTCGGCGTTGGCCCGCACATGCCGGAAAACGGCCACCAGATCCTCGCGCGTGGGGCTGAGCATTTCCGCCTGCCGGCACGAAAGCCTGTCGCCGGCACGGAAATGGCGGTAACAGCCGGCCAGTTCGCCGTCCTGACGCTGCTCCTGCTCGGCCCAGCGCACATCCTTGAGCACCAGCTGCACGCTTTCACGGTTTTTGTAGCGGTTGATTTCCGCCGAAAAGGCGATGTCGAGCAAATCGCCCCGCACAAAGGCGCAGGTGCGCGCCCCCATGCCGAAGGCAAAGGCGTAAAAGCTCTTTCCGCCCTTGGACAGCAGCATTTTCACATGCCGGTCGCGGCTGATGGGCGTCAGCTCTTCAATGACGACATTCTGCATGGCAAAGCAGGGCTGCGGGTTTCCCATTCCGAAAGGCTCCAGCACCGACAGGCCGATCACCTCGTCGCGCGAAAGCTCCTCGGGCCCGACGCTGCAATCGACGGCCACGCTGGGCACGACCTCCTCGCCCGCCCCCATGGTTTCCGCCAGCTCCTCGATCGAGGCGCGGAACGGCTCCAGCTGATCGCGGTGGATGGACAGCCCGACGGCCAGCTCGTGCCCGCCGTATTTCTCCAAAAGCGCGGCGTTCTGCTCCAGCGCGCTGTAAAGGTTAAAGCCTTTAATGCTGCGCCCAGACCCCTTTCCGCTGTCCCCGGTCATGGAGATCAGCACGCAGGGCACGCCATAGCGATCGGCCAGCCGGGAGGCGACAATTCCGATGACGCCGTTGTGCCAGCCGTCGCCCCACAGCACCAGCGCCTTTTTCTGGTGGCGGCGCGGATCCTGCTCAAGCCAGGCGACGATTTCCTGATAAATCCGGTTTTCCTCTTCCTGCCGGGCGCGGTTGAGGTCGCAGAGCGTCTGCGCCAGCTCCTCCGCCTCGTCAAGGGAATCGGTTAAGAACATGCGGGCGGCCAGGCTTGCCCCGCCCATGCGCCCGGCGGCGTTGATGCGCGGCGCCATGACAAAGCTGACCGAGTTTGAGGTCACCGGCTTGTCATTCAGCCCCAATGTGCTCAAAAGCGCCCGCAGCCCCGGGTTTTGGGTGCGCGCCAGAAGGTTCAGCCCCTGCGCGACAATGGCCCGGTTTTCTTCCACAATCGGCATGACGTCGGCAATGGTGCCGACGGCGACAATGTCCCCGTACTGCGCAATCAGCTTTTCCACCGGCTGCGCCGATTCCAGCGCGCAGATGAGCTTGAAGGCCACGCCGACGCCGGCCAGCTCGCGGAAGGGATAAGGGCAGTCGGGGCGGCGCGGGTTGACGACGGCATAAGCCTGCGCCTCCTCTACCGCGGTAATCCCCGAGTCGACGGTGATGAGCAGGCGGCAGCCCTCGCCGTACAGCTGGCGGATGGCCGCCGTGTTCAGGCCGTAGCCCTCGCCCAGCCGATCGGGGATGTAATAGGTGCAGTCGGCCCCGCGCGAGCGCAGATAGCGAATCAGGATGCAGGTGGCCGTCACTCCGTCGACGTCGTAGTCGCCGTAAACGGCGATTTTCTCTTTCGCCGCAATGGCTTTTTCGATTTCCTCCACCGCCTTGCGCATGTCGGCCAGCAAAAACGGGTCGTGAATCCGCCCGCACGAGCTGTCGAGAAAAGCCTGCGCCTGCTCCGCGGTTTCCACTCCGCGCGCCGCCAGAACGCGCGCCGTAAGCCGCGGCAGCAAAAGCTCCCGCCGCAGCGCTGCGGAGCGCTGCGGGTCATCTGCGGCAATTATCCACTTTTTCTTTTTCATTGCAGTCTCCATTGTTATTTTTATTAAAAATATTATAACAAATTGAGACACATTATACAAGGTACTGCCTGCAAAAAGCCGCGGTAAACCTGCCCGGCTTTGGGGCAAAAACCGCAAGCTGCGCTCCCTTCTCCCCTGCCGCCGCGGCCCATGGCGCTGCCGGTTTTTCCGGCCGCCGAAAGGGCGCAGGGACGGGAAACGGCGTGACTTTCGCCACGCCGTTTCCGAAAACGCACAGGTTTATCCTCTTTTTGCCGCTCCGGCGGCAAAGCGCCGTCGCTTAGGCAGTCTTTTCTTACAGCGAGGGGCCGATTTCGGGCGGAATGGGGCAGTGGTAGACGCCGCCCGTTTTCCGATTCAGCTCGCGGCGTGCTTCGGCCAGCGTTTCGGGGCTGTCCAGCAGCTCAAGGGCGGTCAGGGCCATCGCCTTGGCGGCCATCATGGTCCCCTTGTCGGCCAGACTCGAGCCGGACTGCGCCGTCAGCTGCCAGGAATGCCCCGGCGTTCCGAGCGCGCAGGTGGCGACGTTCAGCTGAGTGGTCGGCGCGCAGTAGCTGGCGTCTCCCACGTCGGTCGAGCCGCCCATGCATTTTTCCAGCGGCAGATAGGGCAGAATGTCGGTGTGCAGAATCGCATCTTCCGGAATCAGGGCCGGGTCGCCGCCCATTTCGGCAATCGATTTGCCGACGCTCGCAATATCCTCCGGCGAGCAGGTCGCGCGGAAGCGAGCGGCCAGCTCGCGATCGGCATCGTCAAAGGCGGGCGCGCCGATTTCCTCCATGGCGCGCTGCGCCACGGCGTCCAGCGTGCGGTTGGGCAGGTAATCGCACAGCGCTTCGTGCAGCTGCACCTCCAGATCGGTTTCGGTCATCAAAGCCGCGCCCTGCGCCACCTTTTTGACCCGCTCGTACAGCGCCTGCGCGTCGTGGATTTTGGAGGCGCGCACAAAGTAATGCACGCAGGCGTAATCCTGCACCACGTTGGGCGCGATGCCGCCGGCGTTTTTATAGGCGTAGTGAATACGCGCATCGCTCGGCATGTGCTCGCGCATGTAGTTGACGCCGACGCTCATCAGCTCGCAGGCGTCCAGCGCGCTGCGCCCAAGGTGCGGGGTGGCGGCGGCGTGCGCCGTGCGGCCGCGGAAGATAAAAAAGGCGCTGATGTTGGCCAGGCTCCCCGTGCCGACGACCTGGTTGAGATCGCTCGGATGCCAGGTCAGGCAGGCGTCCAGGTCGTCAAACCGGCCGTCGCGCGCCATAAAGACCTTGCCGCTGCCGTACTCCTCGCCCGGGCAGCCGTAAAAGCGCACCGTTCCGCTTTTGCCGGTTTCCTTGAGGTAGTCGCGCAGGATGAGAGCGGCGCCCAGCGCGCCGGCGCCCAGATTGTTGTGGCCGCAGCCCTGGCCGTAAGCGCCGGGGGCAAGCTCCTGATGCTCGGGGCAGGCCGCTTTCTGCGACAGGCCGGGCAGCGCGTCGTACTCGCCCAAAAAGCCGAACACCGGCTTGCCCTCTCCCCATGTACCGATAAAGGCGGTCGGTATGCCCGACACCCCCTCTTCTACATCAAAGCCGCACTCGCGCAGCACTTTGGTGTAGTATTCGGCCGATTTGTACTCCTTCATGCCGGGCTCGGCATACTCCCACGTGCGGGCGCTGACGTCCAGAATCGTCTTTTCGTTTTGTGCGCCCAGCGCTTCGGCCCATTCTTTTTTGTTCATTAAAATCCCCCTCGCTTTTATTTTTTATGCTTCGGACAGCATTTGACGCAAAGCGGCGACCAGATCGGCAAAATACGCGGACAGCGGCTTTTCCTGCACCCCGAGCGTCTGCGCGTTGCACTGCGACATGGGGACGAGCAGCTTGCGCGCGCCGCTCATCGACACGGCCTGCGCGACGGCGGGGCTGATTTCGCCGTGCATGGAATTGGCGAAGGCGATTCCCATGGCCCCGGCGATTACGTCGCACCGGCCGCAGTTGTAAAGGGCGGCGTTTTCCCCCGTCGCACCGGCGTCGGCTCCCGCGCGCAGCATGGCGGCCGTCGCCATCGCGTTGGTGCCGACGGCGACAATTTCAATTCCGGGCAGCTCTCGGCGCACGCTTTCGATGATGCCTTTGCCCACGCCGCCGCCCTGTCCGTCTATGACGACCAGTTTCATAACATCCCTCTGCTTTTGAAAAAAACCGCCGGTCGGCGGCCTTTTCATCGTTGATGATACCGGCATTATACCACATCCCCCGGCTTTTTTTCAAGGCAAAGCGGCAGCTTCTTTCCGCCGAACAGAAAAAAACCCGAAGCAGCGCTGTGCTGCTCCGGGTCTGCGAAGCCAAAAGGCTTATTTGCCGGTCATTTTGGCGACTTCTTCCGCGAAGTCGTCGGCGCGCTTTTCGATGCCCTCGCCGCGCTCAAAGCGGTCGAACTTGGCAATCTTGACGGTGCCGCCCTGCTCGGACGCGACGCGGTCGGCGTACTTGGAAACGGAAATCTTGTTCTCCTTGACGAACGGCTGGTCGACCAGGCAGTTCTCCTCGTAGAACTTGTTGATGCGGCCGGCGACGATCTTCTCGGCGACGTTGGCCGGCTTGCCCTCGTTGATGGTCTGGGCCAGCAGGATTTCCTTTTCCTTCTCGATGACCTCGGCCGGCACGCAGTGACGGCACAGGTACTGCGGGCGCATAGCGGCGATCTGCATGCAGATGTCCTTGCCCAGCTCCTCGATGACGGCGTTGCCCTTGAGGTTGTCGGAAACCTCGAGCTTGACCAGAACGCCGATCTTGCCGCCCATGTGGACGTAAGCCACGTTCACGCCCGACTCGTCGTAGCGGACAAAGCGGCGCAGCTGGATGTTCTCGCCGATGGTGAGAACCTTTTCACGCTGCATATCGGCGACGGTCAGGTCGCTGCCGGGATATTTGCAGGCGGACAGCGCTTCGATATCGGCGGGGTTTTCCTTGCCGATGACAGAGGCGATGTCGGCGACAAACTTCTGAAACTCTACGTTCTTGGCGACAAAGTCGGTTTCGCTGTTGACCTCGACCATAACACCGACGCCGCACTCCTTGCACACTTCGGCCAGAACCATGCCCTCGGCGGCGATGCGGCCGGCCTTTTTGGCAGCGGCGGCCAGGCCCTTTTCGCGCAGGAATTCGATGGCTTTTTCAAAGTCGCCGTCAGAAGCGGTCAGCGCTTTCTTGCAGTCCATCATGCCGGCGCCGGTCTGCTCGCGGAGCTTTTGTACGTCTTTTGCCGTGAATGCCATTTGTATTTCCTCCAAATCAATAGGTTTTCTTTAAAAAGGGGCCGGGCCAGCGCCCGACCCCGTAAGTGCGGTAATGTTATTCGGCCACGATCTCTTCAGCGACCTTGGACTCGCGCTTTGCGGGAGCGCGGGGCGTGGTGTCGACGGCGGCCGCGGCAGGCTTCTCTTCGGCGACAGCGGCGTCGGTGACGTCAAGCTGTTCGCCCTGACGGCCCTCGATGACGGCGTTGGCC
>CAKUPI010000112.1 GCA_934675045.1 uncultured Eubacteriales bacterium | reverse complement strand
CGACATCGAAAAGGAGACGGTCGACTGGGAGCCGAACTTTGACGATAAGCGCAAAGAGCCGGCGGTGCTTCCGTCGCGCTTCCCCAGCTTGCTGGTCAACGGCTCGTCGGGCATTGCCGTCGGCATGGCGACCAACATTCCGCCGCACAACCTGCGTGAGGTGGTCGACGCCGCCTGCCTGCTTATCGACAACCCCGAGGCGCAGATGGAGGACCTCTGCCAGCACATCAAAGGCCCCGATTTCCCGACCGGCGGCATCATCATGGGCCGCTCGGGCATCCGCGCCGCCTACGCCACGGGCAAGGGCAAAATCATCGTGCGCGCCCGCGCCGAGATCGAGGAGTGGAAGGAGGGGCGCTACCGCATTGTCGTCACCGAAATCCCTTATATGGTCAACAAGGCGCGGCTGGTCGAAAGCATCGCCGACCTGCACCGCGACAAGCGCGTTGACGGCATTTCCGACCTGCGCGACGAGTCGGACCGTCAGGGCATGCGCATTGTCGTTGAGCTGAAGCGCGACGCCAACCCGCAGGTCGTGCTCAACCGGCTGTATCAGTACACCCAGATGCAGGAGACCTTTTCGGTCAACATGCTGTCGCTCGTCGACGGCCAGCCACGGGTGCTGCCGCTGCGCGACATGCTCGACTACTACATTAAGTTCCAGTACGAGGTCGTCGAGCGCCGCACCCGCTACGACCTGCGCAAGGCGGAGGAGCGCGCCCACATTTTAGAGGGTCTGGCCATTGCCTGCGACAACATCGACGAGGTCATCCGCATCATCCGCACCAGCTACGACGACGCGCGCGAGCGGCTGATGGAGCGCTTTTCCATCAGCGAGGTGCAGGCGCAGGCCATTCTGAACATGCAGCTGCGCCGTTTGCAGGGGCTGGAGCGCGAAAAGATCGAGGAAGAGCTTAACATGCTGCACGCCAAAATCGCCGAATACAAGGAGATTCTGGCTTCGAGCCAGCGCATTTACCACATTGTCAAAACGGAAATGCAGGAGATTGCCCGCCGGTTCGGCGATGAGCGC
Organism: uncultured Eubacteriales bacterium; assembly: GCA_934675045.1. Taxonomy (GTDB): domain Bacteria; phylum Bacillota; class Clostridia; order Oscillospirales; family Butyricicoccaceae; genus Ventrousia. Next base: position 5,179 of record CAKUPI010000112.1, on the reverse strand, counting down.
CGCACCGAGATTTCGCACGTCGAAAACGAAATCGACATCGAGGACCTCATCCCCGAGGAAACCTGCGTGTACACGCTGACCAGCCTCGGCTACATCAAGCGCATGCCGACGGCGGTTTACCGCGCCCAGAAGCGCGGCGGCCGGGGCGTCACCGGCGTCACGACAAGGGAAGAGGATTTTGTCGAGACCATGTTCACCGCCTCGACGCACGACCACATTCTCTTCTTTACAAACTCGGGCAAGGTGCAGCGCCTGCGCGGCTACCAGATTCCCGAAAGCTCCCGCACGGCCAAGGGCATGAACATCGTCAACCTTTTGCAGCTCGAGGGCGGGGAGAAGATCGCCGCCATGATCCCCGTGCGCGAGTTCAGCGAGGACCGCTATATCTTCTTTGCCACCAAAAACGGAACGGTCAAGCGCATCAGCCTTTCGCTTTTGCAGACGGCCCGAAAGGCCGGCGTGCGTGCCATCAGCCTTGACGAGGGCGACGAGCTGGTCGCCGTCCGCCTGACGGCCGGCGACGACCGCATCATTCTGGCGACGCGCGGCGGCGCGGCCATCCGTTTCCGCGAAAGCGAGGTCCGCACCATGGGCCGCGAGGCGGCCGGCGTGCGCGGCATCCGCCTGCGCGAAGGCGACGAGGTCGTCGGCGCGGCCTGCGAGGACAAGGGCTCGTACCTTTTGACGGTGACGGAGAACGGCTACGGCAAGCTGACCGATCCGGCGGAATACACCGAGCACCACCGCGGCGGATCGGGCGTTACCGCCCATCATCTGACCGAAAAGACCGGCGCGCTGGTCGGCATCAAATGCGTCACGCTCGAGGACGACCTGCTGCTGATCACAAGCGAGGGCGTCATCATCCGCACCGGCTGCGATTCCATCCGCATCTGCGGCAGGGCGTCGCAGGGCGTCATTCTCATCCGTCTGGCCGAGGGGGTCAGGGTGATTTCGCTGGCCCGCACCGCCCGGGAAGAAGAGGAGGAGGCCTCTGCCGGCAGCGGGGATGAAAGGAAGGACGATGGCAACCAGGAAAGTCAGGGCTGAGCCGGAAGGCTGCGCGGCCGAACGGCCCCGCCCTGCGATATGAAGTGAGCTGTGACAATGAAGGAAATCGAACTCTATACCGACGGCGCCTGCTCGGGAAACCCCGGCCCGGGCGGCTGGGGCGCCATTTTGCGCTACAAGGGCCGCGAACGCGAGCTTTCGGGCGGCGAACGCGAGACGACCAACAACCGCATGGAGCTGACGGCGGCCATCCGGGGGCTGGAGGCGCTGACCGAGCCGTGCGCGGTGCAGCTGTATTCCGACTCGCAGTACCTCTGCAAGGCCGTAAACGAGGGCTGGCTGCGCGCCTGGGTGTTGCGCGGCTGGAAAAAGGCCGACAAGTCCCCCGTGCTGAACGCCGATTTGTGGCAGGCGCTGCTCGTGCAGCTCAACCGCCACAGAGTGGAGCTGATCTGGGTCAAGGGCCACGCGCAGAACCCGCTCAACAACCGCTGCGACGCCCTTGCCGTGGCGCAGAGTAATTTTTTCAAACAGGGGTTGTAATATTCACTGTTTTGGTGTATATTAAATCTGAAAAGGAAACAGTTTTCATCAGGAGGAATCAACATGATAGAGCCCCGTACAGTCTATGCCGACAACGCCGCGACCACCCGCGTCGATCCGCGCGTTCTTGACAAAATGCTCCCCTATTTCAGCGAGCATTACGGCAACGCCTCGACACTGTACAAGCTGGGGCAGCAGAGCCACGCCGCCATGGAAGAGGCGCGCGCCCACGTCGCCTCGGTTATCGGCGCCCAGCCCAAAGAGATTTGTTTTACCGGCAGCGGCACCGAGTCGGATAACATGGCGCTGCGCGGCCTGGTGCATTCGCGGCAGGCCAAGGGCCGCAGGCACATCATCACCACCAGCTTTGAGCACCACGCCGTTCTGCACACGGCCAAGGCGCTGGAAAACGAAGGCTTCCGCGTCACCTACCTGCCCGTCGATTTGAGCGGCACCGTCGACCTTCAGGCGCTGGAAAACGCCATCTGCGAGGACACCGTGCTGGTCTCGATCATGGCGGCCAACAACGAAATCGGCACCATTCAGCCGCTCGAGGAGATCGGCCGCATCTGCCGGAGCAAGGGCGTGTATTTTCACACCGACGCCGTGCAGGCCTTCGGACACGCGCCGTTGGACGTCGACCGCATGAACATCGACCTGCTTTCGCTGTCGGCGCACAAAATCTGCGGCCCCAAGGGCACGGGCGCTCTGTATATCCGCTCGGGACTTGTGCTCGAACCGGTCATCACCGGCGGCGGACAGGAGAAAAACCGCCGCAGCGGCACGGAAAACATCCCCGGCATCGTCGGTCTGGGCGAGGCGGCACGCATCAAGCGCGAGAGCATGGAGGCGGAAAACGCCCGTCTGCGCGCCTTGCAGCGCAAGCTGATCGACGGCGTTTTGCAGACCATTCCCGACAGCATTCTGACCGGGCACCCGACAAACCGCCTGCCCGGCAATTGCAGCTTTACCTTTTCCGCCGTCGAGGGCGAAAGCCTTGTGCTGATGCTCGACATGAAGGGCATCTGCGCCAGCACGGGCTCGGCCTGTTCGACCGGCTCGCTCGACCCGAGCCATGTTCTCATGGCCATCGGCCTGAGCCACGAGACGGCGCACGGCTCGCTGCGGCTTTCGCTCGGCGAGTACAACACGGAAGAGGACGTCGACTATATTTTGCAGGAGCTTCCCCCCATCATCGCGCGCCTGCGCGCCATGTCGCCCGTCTGGCAGGGCTGATTCCGCCGGAAGCATGCGAGTTTGACAGCAATAAGGAGAGATGGATATGTATTCGGAAAAAGTCATGGATCACTTCGCCAACCCCCGCAACGTGGGCGAGCTTAAGGACGCCAACGCCGTTGGCGAGGTCGGAAACCTCAAATGCGGCGACATCATGCGCATTTACATGCGGATTGAGGACGACATCATCAAGGACGTCAGCTTTAAGACCTTCGGCTGCGGCGCCGCCGTCGCGACGTCGAGCATGGCGACCGAGATGGTCAAGGGCAAAAGCGTTCAGGAAGCGCTCAAGCTGACCAACGCCGCGGTGATGGAGGCGCTGGACGGCCTTCCCCCGGCAAAGGTGCACTGCTCGGTGCTGGCCGAGGAGGCCATCAAGTCGGCGCTGGCCAACTACTACAAGGGAAAGGGCATGGACCCCGTTCCCATCATCGGGTGCAGCGGCGAGTGCGCCCATTGCCACGGCGAGCAGGAAGAGAAATAAAAAGGTTCACAGCGGGGAGCGGCAAAGAGCCGTTCCCTGTTTTTTTGCAAAAAAAGGAGGCAATCCGCCTGGATTGCCTCCTGATTTTATGGGGTTTTACCGCCGCGCCTCTTCTTTTTCGGACGATTTGCGGCCGGTGAGCAGCAGCGCAATCATTCCGCCGCCGCTTACAAGGGTGAGCGTCAGCCACAGCGCAAGCGGGCTGTCGTCGCCGGTGTTGGGCATGTCGGTGGTGGGAACGCCGCCGTTGTCAACGTCGGTATCGGTGGGGAGCTTGGGCCCGCCGGGGACGTCGGGGTCGGTGATGTCAACGCCCGGATCGGGCTTGGGATCGGGGCCGGGATCGGGTGTCGGATCGGGGCCGGGGCCGGGGTCGGGACCGGGATCGGGACCGGGATCGGGGCCAGGGCCGGGGTCGGGGTCGGGATTGGGCGGGTAGACGACCTGTTCGGCGTAAAAGACCCAGTCTATGTACTCGCGCGCGTTTTGGAACTCGTTGCCCATGTTGATGTCGACCTCAAGGTTGACGATCAAATCGGTCGACTGGTTTGCCGAGAACACGCCGAGGTAAACGCCCTGATTGCCCGTTCCGGCCGACAGGATGTCGAGCGGCGTGTCGCCGCGGCTGACCGACAGCTTGAGGTGGTCGAGAAAGCCCTCCTTGCGCAGCTCGGTGTCGATGGGGTGGCCCTCGGCGTCGGTGTTCTGGCAGACGCGGGCGTACATATAGACGCGGTAGGCGAAGTTGTTGCTCCGTCCGGTGCGGAAAACGACCTTTTGCGTCAGGTTATCGCCCGGCATGACGCCGGAAAAGTTGTCGAACAGGTTGGTGTCGCGGTTGAAGGAGAAGAAGGGCTCTCTGTCCTTCTCGTCGAGCGTGACGGTGGGGACGTCGCCGCGCAGATCGGCCAGCTCGTCGGCCAGGCTGACCAGACTGAAGGAGAACACAACGGCGAGCGCCAGAAAGGCGGCGATGATGCGTTGGTTTTTGATAAGACGTTTCATGCTGCCACCTCCTTAATTCTTGACCAGCTGGCCGCCGGAAACGGTGACCTCGGGCCATGCGTCAGCGACGGCGTCGGCCGTGGCCTGAATGCCCTGCGACAAAATGGTGACCTGCAAATGGTCGGCGCCCTCGGGTGCGTTTGCGTTGACGGGAGCGCACTCGGTAAAGAGGTAGCCGGTTTTTTGACCGGCTCCGACCGGGGCGGCGTGGTAATAGTAGCCGCCCTGCTCAAACCAGCCTTCGCCGGGCAGGTTTTCGATGGTATAGTCGGCGGGAGCGGCGGCGGGAGCGACAATGCTGCCGTCGGCGGCGACCCAGTTTGCGACGATGGCCGCGCGGATAAAGGCGGCGGAATTGCCGGTGTTTTTGATGCGGACGTTCTGCTTGACCTCGTGCTCGGGGAACTCCTCCTCGATTTCGGTGCCGACGCTGCCGGAGGTAAAGGTGTTGGTCACCTTTTGTGTGCTGTCGAGGAGAAAGGCCAGCGTTCCGCCGATGGTCAGCAGAAGGACGAGCAGAAGGGGCAGGATGGTGAGAGCCGGTTTTTTAGCGCTGGGCATACGGCGCTTGCCGCGGTAAAAGAACTTCATCATGCCTGCTCACCTCCTTTGCTTTTTTTCCTGCCGTCGGGCGGCAGCATGGCCTCGGCAGCGCGGCCGGCGGCGATGGACTTAAAGTCGTTGGTGGCCGCGTCGTCTCCGCCCAGCCAGTGGTCGTCGGAATAGGTGTTTTTAAAGATGACGCTGCTGGCCGCGTCGGACAGCGTGACGGTTTTTGTGCTTTCATCGCAGGTGTAGCGCCACGACCATGCGGTGTCCTCGGTGACGGTGTAGGCGCCGGGAACCAGGCCGTTTAGGGTGATCGAGGCGCTCTGGCTCTGGCCGGTGAAATCGGCGGGCGTC
>CAKUPI010000111.1 GCA_934675045.1 uncultured Eubacteriales bacterium | reverse complement strand
GCGGCCCTTTCCCCTGCGGGCGGCCCTTTCCCCTGCGGGCGGCCCTTTCCCCTGCGGGCGGCCCTTTCCCCTGCGGGTGGCGGACAGTAAAAAGCGGCGGCAACCGGGTGTTTGCCGCCGCTTTGGCTTTTTTTAAAGCGCCATGTGCCGTTTGATAAAGTCGATCACCTGCGGGAAGCAGTCCAGCTTGTTTTTCAGCTTGCTCAGGCCGTGCCCCTCGTCGGCGTACACCAGCATCCGGGCGTCGACGCCCCGCCCCTGCAAATACTCCATGGCCTGATGGGCCTCGCTGACGGGCACGCGCGGATCGTTCTGGCCGTGAATGATCATCAGCGGGCCGCGGATGCCGTCGACGGCGGCGACGGGCGAGACCCGGTACAGCATCTCCCGGTCATGGGCCAGCGTGCCGTACTCGCTTTCGCGGTGCGGGCGGCGGTAGGGCGCCGTGTTTTCCAAAAATGTCACCAGATTGAACATGCCGACCGTACACACGGCGCAGCACCACAGCTCCGGGTAGCGCGCCGCGCACGACAGGGTCATAAACCCGCCGTAGCTTGCGCCCATCACGCCGATGCGCCTTTTGTCGGCGATGCCCGTTTCGGTCAGATGACGGACAAGGGCCTCGATGTCGCGGACGCTGTCCAGACGTTTTTCAACGTCGTCGAGGTGGGAATAGGCCTTGCCGTAGCCCGTCGAGCCGCGCACGTTGGGCGCGACGACGGCGATGCCCTGCGAGACCATGTACTGCAAAAACTCCGACGAGGACAGGCCCGGGCGGCTTTGCCCCTCCGGCCCGCCGTGGATGGAGATCATGACGGGCAGGTTTTCCGCCCGCTTCCCCTTGGGGACATAGAGGAAGTAGGGGACCTCAAGCCCGTCAAAGGAGCGGTACGAGCCTTTTTCCGGCTCGGTCAGGCCGTCGGCCGAAAGGCCCTCGGGCAGGCTGTTTGTCACGCGGCGGAGGCCGTCTGCCGCCATGTCGAGCACCCAGATGTCCTGCGGGCGCTTGCCGCTCGTCAGCGTAAAGGCCAGCTTCAGCCCCTCGGGCGCCCAGCCCATCGAATCGCCTCTGGCGTAAACGCCCCGGGGCGGCTGCGGAATGTTGCAGAAGGTCTTGTCCTGCAGATCGTACACATACATCGCGGAATAGCCGTCCTCGTTGACCAGCACAGCCAGATAGCGGCCGCACGGCGACACGGCGAGGTTCTCGACGTCCCACGGGAAGGTCAGGACGGTTTCGCAAGCCCCCGACACGGCGTCGCAGCAGCCGACGTAGAAAAAGTCGCTGCCCGCGTCGGTGATGTAGTAAAACCGCCGGGAATCGGGCGTCCACACCGGCGCTTTGTAGGCGGCGGCCGCGCCGTCCGCCGGGAGGCGGCGGGTCGTGCCCGCGTCGATGTCGACCATCCACAAGGCGTTGTCGGAAGAGCCGCGCAGCTTGTTGTAGAGCAGGCACCGCCCGTCGGGCGACAGGGCGGCCGGCAGGTTGTAGTTGTCGTCGTTTTGCAGCACCATGCGCCGCTCGCCCGTCTCCGCATCGAGCGCCACGATGTCAAAGGTCTGCCGCTCGCGCGCGTTGCACGAGAACACCAGCGTCTTGCCGTCGGGCCGCAGCCCGCCCAGATAATGGCGCGTTTCGGGGTCGTGCGTCAGGTTGCGCGCCTCGCCGTCTTGCAGCAGGAAGATCTGCTCGTTTTCGTTCCCGCCCGCGTCCGACGGGAAAATGCACCGTCCGGCCGCCGTTTGCAAGCCGCCGATCTTCTCCTGCGTCGTGTACAGCCGCTGCCGCGCGCCGGTTTCGACGTTGAGGCGCACAATGCTCTTTCCGTCCGGATCGGCGTAGACAAAGGCAAGGTTGTCCTTGTCCAGCCACTGCACCGCGCTGCAGCTCCCGATGCTCAGATAGGTCTTTAATTGGCTCATCTTCTCTCGCATCCTTTCGTCATATATGGAAAAGGGACTGCTGAAAACAGTCCCTTTTACGGAAAACGGCATTATTCCACCGAAACAATATACGAGTACACCGGCTGCCCGCCGCAGATCAGGTTGATTTCGGCATTTTTGGCTTCCTTGGCGAAAAGCTCGCGCACCCACTCGTCCAGCTCGGGAGAAGAACCCTCGCCCGAGAAAATGGTGATAAACTCGCTCTTGCGGCTGCACATGGCGCGGGCCAGCTTGTGCATGGCGTCCTCAAACCGGCGGGAGTTGGCCACCAGCTTGCCCTCGAGCATGGCCATGAAGTCGCCCTCGTGAATGTCGCGCCCGTCAAAGGCCGAATCGCGGGCGGCATAGGTGATCTGGCCGGTCTGCACGCTTGTGATGGCGGCCGTCATCTCGTCGCGGTTGAGGTCGGGGTCGCGGTCGGGGTCAAAGGCCAGCAGGGTGGCAATGCCCTGCGGCACCGTCTTGGTCGGCAGCACAATGACCTGCTTTTCCGACAATGCGGCGGCCTGCTCGCCGGCCATGATGATGTTTTTGTTGTTGGGCAGCACAAAGACGACCTCGGCCGGTGTCTTGTCGATGGCGTTCAGAATGTCCTCGGTCGAGGGGTTCATGGTCTGTCCGCCCTCTACCATAAAATCGACGCCCAGATCGCCGAATACCGAAGCCAGCCCCTCGCCCGCGGCGACGGCGACAAAGCCGTACCGCTTTTCGGGCTCGGCCGACTTGCGCTGCGCCATGCTCTGCGCCACGCTGTCGTGCTGCTTGCGCTCCAGCTGCTCCTGCATGTTCTCGATTTTGATGCGGGACAGCCGGCCGTATTTCAGGCCCTCGCTCAGCGCGCGGTCGGGCGTGTCGGTGTGAACGTGCACTTTGATCAAATCGTCGTCCTCGACCACGACGAGGCTGTCGCCGATGCTGTTTAAAAAGGCGCGCAGCTTTTCCACCGGACGCTTTTTGTCCTCGCGGTCGGCGATAAACTCGGTGCAGTAGGCAAAGGTGATCTCCTCGGTGTCGTACTGCGAAAAGTCGGCGGCCGGGCCGCTCTGCGTTTTGGGCTTTTGCAGGTTCATGACCAGATTCTGCACCTTGCCGGTCAGCGCCGACATCATGCCCTCGAGAATGACAATGTACCCGTAAGCGCCGGCGTCGACGACCTGCGCCTTTTTGAGCACGGGGTTTTGCTCCATGGTGAGGGGCAGCGCCTCGCGCGCGGCGCTGATGGCGCTTTGCAGCACCGTTTCGGGGTCGCGGTTTTTCTGCGCCATTTTAACAGCCGCCTCGGCCGAAACGCGCGACACGGTCAGAATGGTCCCCTCGGCCGGCTTCATGACCGCCTTGTAGGCCGTCTGCACGCCCTCGGTCAGGGCCGCGGCCAGATTGCCGCCGTCAAACTCGCTGCCCGCCGCCTTGAGCGAGCGCGTCAGCCCGCGAAAGAGCAGGGAAGTGATAACGCCCGAGTTGCCGCGCGCGCCGCGCAGCAGGGCAGAGGATGTGATCTCCATCGCCTTGCCCAGCGTGGGGTTTTCCACCTTTTGCAGCTCAAGCGACGCGTTGCCGAGCGTCAGCGCCATATTGGTGCCGGTGTCGCCGTCGGGAACGGGGAAAACGTTGAGCTCGTTGATTGCTTCCTTACGCTCCTCGACCGCTGCGGCGGCGGCGCAGATCATTTGCTTGAAGCGTTCTCCGTCTATCGTCTTTGCCAAAGTAAAAGCCTCCCAGCTTCCGCCGTCCGGCGGCGGAAAAATCGAAATAGTGCGCCCGCGCTTTACGCCTTGATGGAGTCGACGCAGATATCGACCGACGTCACGGCAAGGCCGGTTAGCCGCTCCACGTTATAGCGCACCTCGCCGATGATCGAACGGCACACAGCCGGAATATTCAGGCCGTGGTCCACGGCGATATTGAGCCGGATGGCAATGCCGCCGTCCGCTTCAAATACCTTGACGCCCGTCGTCATGGCCTCGCGCTTGAGCAGGTGCACAAGGCCGTCCTTGACAGAGGTCGTCGTCATGCCCTTTACGCCAAAGCAGCTGGACGCGGCCAGCCCGGCGACGGCGGCAATGACTTCGTTGGAAATGCCGATAATGCCATATTCCGTCTTGATTTGCATAAAGATTCCTCCTGTGGAGTGGGCGCTGAAGCCCAAAAAAACCATGCTGACGCCAATTATAGCACATTTGCCGGCGCTTGGCAATTAGTTTGTCAGACTAATTAAATGTCTGCCCGGCCCGGGCCTTGTCACACGAGCATGATCATGCCGGCATGCACGCCGCGCGCCTCGCCCTGACGGCGGTGCGACCACCACAGCGACTTGTCCCCGCAGCAGGGGCAGAGGGTGGAAATGTCGATGTTGTAGGGCAGAATGCCGGCGCTGATGAGGCAGGAATAGGTGATGTTTTTCAGGTCGATGTGCCATTTTTCGTCCTGACGGTAGATGAAATCGCTGATTTTTTCGCCGTAAACCTCTGTCAGCGCGTTGAAAACGTCGTCGTCGGTTTCAAAGCAGTTGCGGCAGATCGACGGGCCGACGGCGCACGCCAGATCGCGCGGACGGGTCCCGTACACGGCCCCCATTTTTTCGATGGTCTTGCGGGCGATCTCCTTCTGCACCCCGCGCCAGCCGGCGTGCGCGACGGCGATGGCGCCGGTTTTGTGGTCGTAAAACAGCAAAAGCTGGCAGTCGGCGTAAAAGCCGGTCAAAATGACGCCGGGCACGTTGGTCATCAGCGCGTCGACCGGCTCGCCGTCGCAGGCGGAGGAAAAGCCCTCCGGCCGGGCGGTGACCACCTCGATGCGGGCGGTGTGCTTCTGCATGGTGCGGACGATATCCTGCTCCGTGCCGCCGAGCAGCCGGGCGGCGGCCGCGTAGTTGCGCATGACCTTTTCCTTGTCGTCGCCGCCGGTAAAGCGGAAGTTCAGGCTTTCAAAGTCGCCCTGCGACACGCCGCCGGGGCGGGAAAAGAAGGCATGGCGGACATGCGGATAGGCCGAAAGCTGCGGTGCGGAAAAATACACCATGCTGTCCTGCACATTTTTAATTAAGTCGGGCATGAAATGTCAGCTCCTTTTGCTGCAAGTGGATTAAATCAGTCGGCGTCGACCAGCTGCACACCCGTACAGCGGCCGTCCGGGCCGAGGTGAAAGAGGGCGCCCTGTATCCGGCACTGCTCCTCTGCGTTTTCAAAGCGCGGGGCCGGGCCGCCGCGGAAGTAGGCAAGGGATTGCTGCCATTTGACCCCGATGACCGACTCCTGCGCCCCTGTCATTCCGAGGTCGGTCAAATAACCGCAGCCCCGGGGCAGAACGCGGGCGTCAGAGGTCTGCACATGGGTGTGCGTTCCGAAGCAGACGGCGGCGCGGCCGTCGAGGTGGTAGCCCATGGCCTTTTTTTCGCTGGTGGCGCCGGCGTGGAAATCGACAACGAACACATCGGCCTCGACCGTTTCAAAGAGGCGGTCGGCGGCGGAAAAGGGGCTGTCGTGGTTAAAGTCCATGTACAGCCGGCCCAGCAGGCTGGCTACGCAAACCCGTTTGCCCATGCAGTCGATGACGGTGTACCCCTGGCCGGGGTGCGACGGCGCAAGGTTAAAGGGGCGGACAATGGGCCGCCCGTCGTCGAGATAGGGCAAAATCTGCCGGTTGTCAAAGGCGTGATTGCCCAGCGTAATCACATCGGCCCCGGCAAAAAACATCTCGTCGGCCAGCGCCGGCGTAATGCCGCGGCCGGTGGCGTTTTCGCCGTTGACGATGACGAGGTCGGGGGCGAGGGCGCGCCTGAGCGCCCCCAGCTTTTTGCTGAGGATATCGCAGCCCGCAGGGCCGCACACATCGCCGATTGCAAGTATTTTCAAGTCAGATGCTCCTTTGCGGCACGGCGCAAAGCCCGGCTCTGCCGCCCTTTTCGATACCTATGATGATACCACAAAAGCCCCCGGCGCACAAGTGCGGATCGGGGTAATTTGTGTCGAGAGGGCAAAAGAAAGAAGGGCCGCAGGCGTTGAAAATACCGGACGGATGTGGTATAATGCGTATGTTGCCCCGGCAGCTTGGCCGGACAGGGCCTTTTCCGCCGGGTATCCGCCACCGTTTACCATTTCATTTTTATACGCGCCAATAGCTCAGCTGGATAGAGCGTCCCCCTCCTAAGCGGTTGTTCAATCCTCACTATTTACAATTTCATTTGATATACGCGCCAATAGCTCAGTTGGATAGAGCGTCCCCCTCCTAAGGGGAAGGCCGGGGGTTCGAATCCCTTTTGGCGCGCCAGATAATAACGCCGAAAGCCTT
>CAKUPI010000110.1 GCA_934675045.1 uncultured Eubacteriales bacterium | reverse complement strand
CGCCGGTATAGGCGTCGACATCGATAATTTCCCCGGCAAAGTACAGATTGGGGAGCAGCTTGGAGCACAGCGTCTTCGGGTTGATTTCGGAAATGGCGACGCCGCCCGCGGTGACCACCGCTTCGCTGAAGGGGCCGGGGCCGCTGACGGGAATCTCCAAAGCCTTGATAAGGGCGCACAGTTTTTCGCGCTGGGCCCGGGTGATGCCGTTGACCTTTTGCCCGCCGTCAATACCGGATAAATCGACGATGACCGGAATGAGCTTCTGCGGCAGCAGCTTTTGCAGCGAATTGGCAAAATTGCGGTTGGGCGCTTCGGAAAAATCGCGCAGAATGCGCTTATCGAGCACATCCGCGTCGAGAGCGGGCTTTAAATCGATCCGCAGGCGGCAGGCAAAATCAGAGGATTGCGCCAGGTGGGCCGAGGCGCTCAAAATCATCGGCCCGGAGACGCCCTGGGCGGTAAACAGCATTTCGCCGAAATCCTCATACAGCGTTTTCCCGTTTTGCAGCACCCGCAGGCCGACGTTGCGCAGCGAAAGGCCTTCCAGCCGGGGGCAGACAGGGCTGTCCGAAAGCAGAGGAACCAGCGAGGGACGCAGCCGGGTCACCGTATGGCCCAGCTTGCGCGCCATGCGGTGGCCGTCACCGTCGGAGCCGGTGCGCGGGTACGAGAGGCCGCCCGTCGCCAGAATCACGCGGTCGGCGGCGAGAAAGCCTTCGGCGGTCTCCGCGCCCAGAATGCGCCCGTCCGCCGTGCGCAGGTCGACGGCGCGGGTGTGCAGCACCTGCACGCCCCGCTGCTGCATACACCTGCGAAGCGCGCCCGAAATGTCCTTGGCGCGGTCGGACACGGGAAAGACCCGGCTGCCGCGCTCCGTTTTCAGCGCAACCCCCTGCTCTTCAAAAAAGCGCATGGCGTCCTCTGCGTCAAAGCCGGAAAAGGCGCTGTACAGAAACCGGCCGTTTCCCGGCGTCGCGGCTATCAGATCGCGCACTTCGCAATGATTGGTCACATTGCACCGGCCCTTGCCGGTAATGTTGAGCTTGACGCCCAGAAAGGCATTGCGCTCCAGCAACGTGACGCGCGCGCCGTACAGCGCAGCGGTACAGGCCGCCATCATGCCGGCGGCGCCGCCGCCGATGATCAGAATATCCATAAACTAAACCGATTCTCCCTTGAAATGAATGGCGTCCCCGGCCGAACGGAGGCGCTTTTGCGCCTTTTCGTCATTGCGTGCAAGCAGGCAGACGATCGAGCCGCACAGCGAAATGACGGGAGCCAGCGAGCCGTTGACGCCGAAATCGCCGCACTCGCAGACCAGCGCGGCATCGGCCAGACGCGCCGTGTCCGACTCCATGCTTTCGCTGATGACGGCGACGCCCGCTCCGCGCTCGTGCGCGTAGGCGGCCAGCCGGCGCGTCGCTTCGGAATGTACGGGAAAGGAGATGACCAGCAGCAAATCCCCGCTGTCGATGTCGCTGGCGACAAACAGCGGCTCTTCGCCGGTCTGGTTGATGCAGCAGACATTCTGCATGAGAAAGCGCAGGTAAGAACACAGATAGACGGCCGCCGCGGCGCAGTGCCCCTGACCGTACACATAGACTTTGGACGCAAAGGAAAGGCGGGTGCAAAAGGCGGCGATGGCGTCGGCCCCGTTGCGCGACACGTTCTTTTTGATGTTGACGGAGTCGGCGGCGGCAATGCCCTCCAGCACGGCCGTATCGTTTTCCGCGTCCTCCAGCAGTTCAAAGCGCTCCAGCGTCGAGAGGCGGTATTTGAGCTCAAGCTGCAAAGCCTGCTGCAGGTCGGTATAGCTCTGGTACCCGAGCGCCCCCGCAAACCGGATGACCGTTGACTGGCTGACGCCGGAAACGGCGGCCAGGTCAAAGGAGCTCATAAAGGCCGCCCGATCGCAGTGCTCGGTGACAAAAGCGGCCAAAAGGCGCTGACCCCGTGTCAGCTGGGACATATTTTCTGAAATGGCTTCGCTGATCCGTTTCATGGCTTGTCCACCGCCTTTATAAAGATTGCAGATAAGTTACTTCCTTTTTCGACAGTTCCCGGTATTTCCCGACCGGCAAATCCCCCAGCTTCAGGTCTCCGATGGCCACTCTGCGAAGCGACAGCACCGTATATCCGCAGGCCTCGCACAGGCGGCGGATTTGCCGGTTGCGCCCCTCGCGGATGCAGATGGAAAGATGCGCCTCATCGCCCTTTTGCGCCAGCAGACGGCACCGGGCCGGGATGACGGGGCGCCCGTCGAGAGGAATGGGGCGCGCCAGCTGCTGTTCGGGCGGCTGCGCAAAGCCCTCGCCCGGTGCGCGGATCGTTAAAAGATATTGCTTGTACACCTTGTGGGACGGATGGGTCAACTTCTGCGTCAGCGCGCCGTCGTCCGTCAGCAGCAGCAGCCCTTCCGTGTTGCGGTCGAGCCGGCCGACGGGAAAGACGCGCCGCTTGATGCCGTCAAGCAAATCGGTGACGATGGCCCTCCCCCGCTCATCGGACAGCGTCGTGATGTACCCCCGCGGCTTGTTGAGCATGAAGTACACATGCTCTGCCGGAAGGTTCAGGGCTTTGCCGTCCAATGTGATCCGGTCGGCTTCCCAGTCGGCGCTTTGGCCCAGTTCGGCGGTTTGGCCGTTTACCGCCACCCGCCCGGTCCGGATGTATTCCTCTGCCGCGCGGCGGGAGCAGACCCCCGCCGACGACAGGATTTTTTGCAGTCGTTCTTTCACTGGACAAGCCACTCCCAAAGATTGATAAGCCAGTCTGTCATGTGCCCCCACAGGTTTTTTTCGCGCGGAATGACGGCTGCGCCCTCGGTAAAGTACACGGGCAGCTCGGCCAAAAGGGTCTCGCCCAGCGTCACCCGAACCGTGCCGTACTGCTCGCCGCCGTCTACGGGGCCGTACACAATGCGCGGCCCGCACAGGGTGACGGCCGGCAGCTCATCATCCGCCAGGGCAAAGGAAAAATCCTCTTCAATGTACAGGCCGATTTTCCGGCAGGATTCCCCTGCGGCCACCGTGACAGACCCGATCTCCCCCGCCGTCAGCACGGTTCGGTCTGCAAAGCGCGCAAAGCCGCCTTCCAGCAGGGCGATGTGATCGTTCCAGTCGTCGGGGGCGTTCAGCGTGACGGCGATCAGCCTGCGGCCCATTCGGCTGGCTGACGACACAAGGCAGCGGCCGCATTTTTTGGTAAAGCCGGTTTTGACGCCCTCGGCCCCCTCCACCATGGAGAGCAGCTTGTTGTGGTTGCTGAGATAACGCTCCCCGATGCGGACATTTTTGGCCGACACAATGGCGCGAAAATCCCCGTTTTCCATAGCCGCAGCCGTCAGGACGGCCATGTCGCGCGCCGTCGAATAATGTGACGCGCCGTCGAGGCCGCTCGGATTGTCAAAATGCGTGTCTGAAAGGCCCAGGCTCAAAGCCTTTTCGTTCATCTTGCCGACAAAATCGCAGCTTCTGCCGCTGTAAATGCAGGACAACGCCACGGCGGCGTCATTGCCGCTGCTCAGCATCAAACCGTACAGCAAATCGGACACCGTCAGCCTTTCGCCCGGGCGCAGGTACATGGACGAGCCCTCGGCGCCGCACCATTCGGGCCGAATCTCAACCTCCTGCGCGGGGGAATACAGCTCCAGTGCCATCAGGGCCGTCATAATTTTGGTTGTGCTGGCCATTCCGCGGCGCACGTCCGGCTTCACGCCGGCGAGCACGGTTTGGGTCAAGGGGTCGTACAGCACAGCCGAAGAGGCCGAAAGCGCCCGCGGCTGGCTCAGGGTGCCGAGAATCAGGGCCGCAGCCCCCAATGCCGCAAAAAACTTTTTCACAAATGTTCACCTGCCCGCTTCAATATACGGGCAGGCAAAGCGGTTTATGAACGTCAATAAACGATATTGGGGTCTTTGTCCTTGGGCTTTTTGGTCATGTCGCGAATTTTGTCGATGACGCCGGGCACCATATCAATGACGCGGTCCACCGTTCCGTTGGCCGGCGGGTCGAGGTACAGCATACGCACGTTTCCCTCGCTGATGACAACAAAGGCCACTGGCTGAACCGACACACCGGCGCCGCTGCCCGCCCCGTAATGTACGGGAGAGGCGGAGGGCTGGCTCTGGCCCGCAACGTCGCTGCCGCCCGAGGCAAAGCCGAAGGTCACCTTGGAAACGGGGATGAGCGTCGTGCCGTCGGGGGTGGTGATGGGGTTTCCGACGATGGTGTTGACGTCGATCATTTCGCGGATTTTTTCCATGCTCTGGCCCATAAAATCACTGAGATTGCTCATTTGTCTGCACCGCCTTTTTCAGTTTCTTGTATTGTTTCAAAAAGCGCAGGACGATAATGACCACGCGCCAAACCATTGCTGTGAGAATGACTTCGCCTTCAATGTCCGTCTGCTCCTTGTCAAAGCAGGCGTTCAGGTAAATGTCTTTTTTGCGGATGTCGAGCCTGCGCTCGAGCAGCGGCCACAGGGCTGAAACGGCGGCCGCGGCCCCGCCATAGGCCATCGCCGTTTTTGCGGCGTCGGGCGTGCCGATGTCGGCCCGCAGCCACAGCTTGTCAACGCGCAGGCCGCGCGCCAAACGCCCTCCGGCGTCGACGAACAGCTTCGCGTAGGCGCACAGCCTTTCAACCGACAACGGCTGCGCGGGCGGACTCGCCCCGGCACTCCCCGGCGCGTCCTTCGGCGAAGGCTCCGCACGCTGCTTTGCGCCGCGCCCGGCGGCTGCCGCAGGCGGCTGCGCAGATTTTTGCGCCCGTGCACCGCCCTTCTTTTTGGCGCGGCGCGGCTTTCGCGGAAAAAGCCGGATGTTGACAAAGGCCGCCTTTGCCCAAACCTCTGGTTGGCCGCCGCGGTACAGCGCGCAAACGCCGACGCGCAGCAGCAAAGCGGCAAGCAGGAGAAATGCAAGAATGCCCAGCAGAATGAGCGGCGCCAGTACCAACCATTTCAAAGGCTATCCCTCCGGTGAAAGCTCAATCGACATCTGCTCCATCTCCTGTCCGAGCGCCTCGGACAGCGCGGGCAGGTCCGAAATGGAAGAAAGACCGAACGAACGCAAAAAGCCGTCGGTCGTGCGATATAAAATGGGCCGGCCCGGAACATCGAGGCGGCCGCATTCCACAATCAGCCCCTTTTCCTGCAATGTGCTGACCGTGCCGCTGCTGTCAACGCCGCGCACCTGTTCGATATAGGTTTTTGTAATCGGCTGTTTGTAGGCGATAATGGCCAGCACCTCGAGCGCCGACGAGGACAGCGTCGGCGCTTTGCGCGTCTCCAGCACGGCGCGGACCTGCTGCGCATAGTCTGCTCGGGAGCAGAGCTGGTATGCATTTTCCAGCGTCAAAAGGCGGATGCCCCGGCGCGAAAAATCGTATTCGTCGGCCAGATGTCTGGCCGCATTGCTCAGCGTCTGCTTGTCCGTGCCCAAAACAGCGCACAGCTTGTTGTCACTCACCGGCTCGCCCGAAGCAAAAAGCACCGCTTCAAGCGCATATTCAAGCTCTGTCAGCTGTTCCATTGCGACTCCTCTGCAAGGGACAGGCTGCAGCCCGTCTCCCCGTCTTCAATCCGTATTTTGTGTACCTTGGAAAGCTCGAGCACCGCCAGAAACAAAGCGACCACCTCAGATCGGCTTTTGCAGTCCAGCACCACCTGGTCAAGAGAAATGCTGCGCTGCCGCGTAAACATGCGCACCAGCATTTCGATTTTCTGTCCGACGGGCACCGGCTCTTTGCCGACAATGCCGGAAAAGGCCGAGGCGGGCGGCGGAAGGCGGCGCTCTGAGCGCTCGAAAATATTGCGGATGGCCGACACCAGCACGTCGGCGGTATAGCTGTAATTCTGCGGTTTCTTTTCAAGGGTTTCCGGGCGCTTGACAAACAGCCCGCGGCCCAGCTCGGCGCGCGTACCCAGATACCCGCCCATCTCCTTAAACCGCTGGTACTCCAGCAGGGCCTCGACCAGCTCGGCGCGCGGGTCCTCCTGCCCTTCGTCCTCGTAAACGGGCAGCAGCATTTTGGACTTGATCACCATGAGCTGCGCCGCCATAGAGACAAACTCGGCCGCAACCTCCATGTCAAACTCTCGCATCCGGCCGATATAGCTCAGATATTGCTCCAGAATGTCGGAAATGGGAATGTCATAGATATTGAGCTTGTTTTTGGCGATCAGATGCAGCAGCAAATCCAGCGGCCCGTCAAAGACAGGCAGATGGAAGGTCACCGACTTCACCTTAAAACACCCCGCTGATCGCCAGAAAAATGCGGTTGCACACCCGCATGGCGGTGTTGATAATCAGGCTCTGTCCGGCCCCGATCACCCCGTCAAGCGCGCCGAGAAACACGACAACGAGCAACACAAGGCGAATTGT
>CAKUPI010000109.1 GCA_934675045.1 uncultured Eubacteriales bacterium | reverse complement strand
TTCCCCGATGGCCGCGAGCTGGTCACGCGCGGGGAGTGCGGGGGAGTCATTCTGCGCGAAAGGCGCGGCGAGGGCGGCTTCGGCTACGACCCGGTTTTTTATGTGCCGCAGGAGGGGCTGACCTTTGCCCAGCTGCCGGCCGAAAGAAAAAACGCCATTTCGCACCGGGGACGGGCGCTTTTTGCCTTTGCGGAAGCCCTGAAGAAGGCCTGAAGGCCGCGGGGCGCGCCGCGCCCTGCCGCCCGGGCGTCTGAAGAACAGAAACGATACCAAAAGAAAGTGGGAAAATCTTTATGCTGACAAGCAAGCAGCGGGCGCAGCTGCGCTCGATGGCCAACGGCCTTGACACCATTGTACAAATCGGAAAGGACGGCGTGACCGAATCGGTCGAGCAGTCGGCGCGCGACGCGCTGCGCGCCCGCGAGCTGATTAAGGGGCGGGTGCTGGAAACCTCGATGCTGACCGCCCGCGAGGCCTGCGAAATGCTCTGCCTGCGGCTGGACGCGGAGCCGGTGCAGTGCATCGGCAGCCGTTTTGTGCTGTACAGGCGCAACGCGCAGAAGCCGGGCATCGAGCTTGGTAAATGAGCCGCGTCGGAGTGTTCGGCGGAACCTTTAATCCGCCCCACCGCGGCCACGTCGAGGCGGCGCGCGCCTGTGTGCAGCAGCTCGGGCTGGACAGGCTCCTGCTCGTGCCCGCCGGGCTTCCGCCGCACAAAACCCTGCCGGAAAACACCCCCTCGCCGGTGCACCGGCTGCGCATGACGGCG
This sequence comes from uncultured Eubacteriales bacterium, assembly GCA_934675045.1. Taxonomy (GTDB): domain Bacteria; phylum Bacillota; class Clostridia; order Oscillospirales; family Butyricicoccaceae; genus Ventrousia. The sequence goes on along the minus strand of CAKUPI010000109.1, from coordinate 5,670 downwards.
CTGTGCGCGCGCGAGATCCCGCACGCCGAGGTGTGCGACATCGAGCTGCGGCGCGCGGGGAAAAGCTATACGGCCGACACCGTGCGCGAGCTGGCCGGGCGTTTTCCGGGCCGGACGATGTGGCTCGTCGTCGGCGACGATATGCTGGAAAGCTTTCCGCGCTGGCGCGAGCCGGAGCAGATAGTCCGCTATTGCCGTCTGGCGTCGGTGCAGAGAGACCCGGAAAAGACGGCCGACATCGAGCGCGCCGCCGCGCGGCTGGAACGGGAGCTGGGCGCTCGGGTCGACATTGTCAAAAACACCGTTTTGCCCCTCAGCTCGACCCAGTACCGTCAGGGCGGGGGAGAGGCGCTGCTGCTGCCCGCCGTCACGGCCTATATTGCCGACAACGGCCTGTACCGCCCGCGGCCGGACCTGGACGCCGTTCGCGCGCAGGTGGCAGAGCGGCTGTCGCCCAAGCGCCTGCGCCATACGCTGGGCGTCGAGCGGGAGGCCGCCTGTCTGGCCGAAAGATGGGGCGAGGACGTGTACGACGCCCGGCTGGCCGCCCTGCTGCACGACTGCACCCGCGAGCTTTCGGTGCAAAAGCAGTTGAATCTCATCGAAAAATACGATATAATCAACCAATACGATCCCGGCGAGTATCCGCAGCTTCTGCACGCCCTGACCGGCGCTTTTGAGGCCGAGCGGAAATACGGCGCTTCGCCGGCCGTTGCACGGGCCATTGCGTCGCATACGCTCGGCAAGGCGGACATGCGCCTTTTGGAAAAGATACTCTTCGTTGCCGACGCGACCGAGGCAGGGCGCGACTACCCCGGGGCCGACGCGCTGCGGCGCATGGCGCGGCAGGACCTGAACGCCGCCGTTGTCGCCTGTATGGAGCAGACAGATGCCTATCTTCGCGCACAGGGGAAAAGACCCCACCCGGCCGCCGCCGCGGCACTTTTGAGCATGAAAAGAGAGATCCGGAAATGAATCAGCAAAATCCGAAGGGACCCCGCCGGGCCATAAAGCCGGGAAGGTCCCGGAAATCCATAGCGCGCCGCAGAAAAATCCTGTTGATTGCGGCGGGCATATCCCTGATTTTCCTCATCGGCGTTCTCGTGTGGAAAAGCACGGTCAAGCCGCCCGACCTTGCAAAGCCCACGGCCGGCAAGCCGGATAACGGGCCGGAGCAGGGCCGCGACTATTACGAGGGCGATCTGATAAAGCCCTTTGTCGAGGACGGGAACAGGACGCGCAAGGAGGACTGCTACACCTTCCTCCTGTGCGGCACCGACGAGGGCGGCGCGCGCAGCGACACCATCATCGTCGCCTCGTACGACATCAAAAACCAGACGCTTAACATGGTCAACGTCCCGCGCGATACCATGTCCAACGTCAAGCGCAAGATCAAAAAGATCAACAGTGCCTTTTACGGCGGCGTCGATCAGCTGCGCGAGGAGCTGCAAATGCTGCTCGGCTTCCGCATCGACCGCACCGTCGTCATCGATTTTCAGGGCTTTGAGGATTTGGTCAACGCCATCGGCGGCGTCGAGTTCGACGTGCCGGTGCGCATGCTGTACACCGACCCCACGCAGGATTTGTATATCGATCTGCTGCCCGGCCTGCAGAAGCTGGACGGCGCGCACGCTTTGCAGCTGATCCGCTTTCGCAAAAACAACCCCGGCGTTCCGGGCGGCTACCCCGGCGGCGACATTGAGCGCATCGCCTGTCAGCAGGAGTTTTTGCGCGTCGTGGCCAAAAAGCTGCTCAACCCCTCCAGCCTGCTCAAGGTTTCCGACATCGCCGGCGCCATTTTGGAAAACACCGAAACCGACATGTCGATGGGCGAGCTGATGTGGCTGGGCATTCAGGCTCTTTCCATGAAATCCGATTCCATTTCCATGTCGGTGCTGCCCGGCACGGCCCGCTATCTGTGGGAGGCCGATTACGGCCACATGCAGTCCTATTACGTGCCCGACAGGGACGGCATTTTGGAAATGGTCAACGAAAAGCTCAACCCGTACAACGAGCCGGTGACCGAGCTGAACCTCATTGACGCCAGCAGCTATCCGACGAGCAAGCCGGCGAGCGCGCAGAGCGGCGGCGACGAGGACGACCAGCCGCCCGAGCAGACAGAGCCGGCGCCCGAAACGCCCGCGCCGGCGCCGGAGACCCCGGCGCCCGAATCCCCCGCCAGCCCCGAGCCTCCCGCCGGCTCCGAGCCCCCTGCCGGTTCCGAAACGCCCGGCGTGACGCCGGAGACGCCCCCCGATGCGGGGCAGCAGCCGGGTGAGACGCCGGAACCGCCGCAGGCCCCGTCCGGGGAAACGCCCGCCGAGCAGAGCGGCGGGGCGGAACAATAACGCTTTTTATCAACCGTAGGAGGTAGCGATAATGACAAACCACCCCACTCCCGAGCAAATTCTTGCACTGGCCGTGCGCACGGCCGACGGCAAAAAGGCGCGAGACCTGACCGCCATGCGGGTGTACGAACAGACGACACTGGCCGATTACTTCGTCGTCATGACGGGCACCTCCAACACGCACATCCGCGCCCTGTGCGACGAGATCGAGTTCCAGCTCAAAAACGAGCTGGGCCTTTACGCCCATCACATCGAAGGCGTGACCTCGAGCTGGATTCTGATGGATTACAGCAGCGTCGTCATCAACATCTTCCTGTCCGATGCCCGCGAGCTTTACGCGCTCGAGCGACTGTGGAGTGACGCGCAGAGCGTGGACCTGAGCGAGTATCTGAAAAAGGAAGAGGAGTAAAATGAAATACAATTATACCGAAATAGAGCAAAAATGGCAGAAAAAATGGCAGGAGGCCGACGCCTTTAAGGCCCGGCAGGATTTCTCGCTGCCCAAGTATTACGCGCTGATCGAGTTCCCCTATCCGTCGGGCGTCGGCCTTCACATCGGCCACCCGCGGCCCTACACCGCCATGGACATCGTCGCGCGCAAGCGCCGTATGGAGGGCTACAACGTCCTGTTCCCCATGGGCTGGGACGCCTTCGGCCTGCCGACCGAGAACTTCGCCATCAAAAACCACGTACACCCCGCCGAGGTGACAAAGCGGAACGTCGCCCGCTTCAAGAGCCAGCTCAACGCCATCGGCCTGTCCTTTGACTGGTCGCGCGAGGTTAACACCACCGATCCGTCCTACTACAAGTGGACCCAGTGGATTTTCCTGCAGCTTTTCAAAAAGGGTCTGGCCTACAAAACGACCATGCCGGTTAACTGGTGCACCTCGTGCAAGTGCGTGCTGGCCAACGAAGAAGTGGTCAACGGCGTGTGCGAGCGCTGCGGCAGCGAGGTCGTCCGCCGCGAAAAGAGCCAGTGGATGCTGAAGATCACCGAATACGCCCAGCGCCTGATCGACGATTTGGACACCGTCAACTTCATCGACCGCGTCAACGTGCAGCAGAAAAACTGGATCGGCCGCTCGACGGGCGCCGAGGTCGACTTTGCGACGACCGAGGGCGACAGCATGACCATTTACACCACCCGCCCCGACACGCTGTTCGGCGCGACCTACATGGTCATGTCGCCCGAGCACCCGTATATCGACAAGTGGAAGGCGCAGATCAAAAACTGGGACGAAATACTCGCCTACCGCGAGGCGTCGTCCCGCAAGTCCGATTTTGAGCGCACCGAGCTGCAGAAAGACAAGACCGGCGTGCGCATTGAGGGCGTTATGGCCATCAACCCGGCCACCGAGCGCCCGATTCCCATTTACGTCTCCGACTATGTTCTGATGAGCTACGGCACCGGCGCCATTATGGCCGTTCCGGGCCACGACACCCGCGACTGGGAGTTTGCCAAAAAGTTCGGCTGCGAAATCGTCGAGGTCGTCGCCGGCGGCGACGTCGGCAAAGAGGCCTTTACCGACTGCGCGAGCGGCACGCTGGTCAATTCCGGCTTCCTCAACGGCCTGAGCGTCGAGGAGGCCAAGAGCAAAATCATCGACTGGCTGAAAGAAACGGGCAAGGGCCATGCCAAGGTCAACTTCAAGCTGCGCGACTGGGTCTTTTCGCGCCAGCGCTACTGGGGCGAGCCCATTCCGCTTGTGTGGTGCGACCACTGCGGCGAGTGGGTGCCGCTGCCCGAAAGCCAGCTTCCCCTCACGCTGCCCGACGTCGGAAGCTACGAGCCGACCGACACCGGCGAATCGCCGCTGGCCAAGTGCACCGACTGGGTCAACACCACCTGCCCGCGCTGCGGCGGTCCCGCCCGCCGCGAAACCGACACCATGCCGCAGTGGGCCGGCTCGAGCTGGTATTTCCTGCGCTACTGCGACCCGCACAACGACAAGGAGCTGGCCTCGAAGGAGGCGCTCGAGTACTGGATGCCGGTCGACTGGTACAACGGCGGCATGGAGCACACCACCCTGCACCTGCTGTATTCGCGCTTCTGGCACAAGTTTTTGTACGACATCGGCGCCGTTCCCTGCGCCGAGCCCTACCGCCGCCGCACCAGCCACGGCATGATTCTGGGTGAGAACGGCGAAAAAATGTCCAAGTCGCGCGGCAACGTCATCAACCCCGACGACATCATCCGCGAATACGGCGCCGATACGCTGCGCATGTATGAAATGTTCGTCGGCGACTTTGAAAAGGCGGCTCCGTGGTCGACGCAGTCCATCAAGGGCTGCCGCCGCTTCCTGGAGCGCGTCTGCGCCATCGAAAGCCAGGTCAAAGCGGGAGAGCAGTATTCGCCCGAAAACGAAAGCCTGATGCACAAGACCATCAAAAAGGTCTCGGAGGACATTGAAAACCTCAAGTTCAACACGGCCATCGCCGCGCTGATGGCGCTGCTCAATCAGTTTGCGGAAAAAGGCGTCAACCGCGCCGAGTTTCAGACCTTTATCACGCTGCTCAACCCGTTTGCGCCCCACCTGACAGAGGAGATAAACGAGCGCATGGGCGGCGCCGGCATGCTGGTGCGCGCGCCGTGGCCGCAGTACGACGAGAGCAAAACCCGCGACCAGAGCATCGACATCGCCGTGCAGCTGAACGGCAAGGTCAAGAGCATTGTGACCGTTCCGGCCGACGCCGACGAGCAGGCCATGCTGGACATTGCCCGCGCCGATGAAAAGGTGGCGGCCGCGCTTGCCGGCATGCAGGTCGTCAAGACCATCGTCATCAAGGGGAAAATCATTAATATTGTCGTTAAGCCCCTTTAGGATATTGACAAGCACGCCGAAAGACGGTATAATAATTCTGTTCTGTAATCAAACGAGTGCTTCATATACGGAGGGAGGGAAAAGACATGTCAGAGATTCGCGTTAAGCCTGATGAATCGCTGGACAGCGCCCTGCGCCGCTTTAAGCGTTCCTGCGCCAAGTCCGGTGTGCTCTCCGAAGTCCGTAAGAGGGAACACTATGAAAGCCCCAGCGTCAAGCGCCGCAAGAAAAGCGAAGCTGCCCGCGCCAAGAAGAAATCTTATCGCTGAATGATAAAACGGTGTGCCGAAGGGCACACCGTTTTTTTACTGCCGCGCCACGGAGACGCCCACGGTCACCGCGTTGCTCACCAAGGTTTGCGCGATGTCCTCCGCCCGGCGGCGGGCCTCGGTATAGGTCAGCTCGTCCTTGCCGTCGTAGCCGCTGGCAATGTAGTCGTAAAGGCTCTGGAGGTCTCCCTGAATGTCCTTCACCGCGATGTCAGCCCCGTAGTTCTGGAT
>CAKUPI010000108.1 GCA_934675045.1 uncultured Eubacteriales bacterium | reverse complement strand
ATCATACACTCGGAAAAGCACCGCAATGCGGGCGCAGAGGACAAAACACTACAAAAGGAGACTGGAAATATGAAGGTAATTTTGTTGCAGGACGTCAAGGGCCAGGGCAAAAAGGGCCAGCTGGTCAACGTGTCGGACGGCTACGCGCGAAACTTTCTCTTCCCGCGCAAGCTGGCCGCCGAAGCGACGGCCGACGCCATGAACGCCAAAAAGATTCAGGACGAGGCGGCGGCCCGCCGCATCGAGCAGGAAAAGCAGGCCGCGCGCGAGCTTAAGCAGAAGCTCGAGGGCATGCAGGTCATCATCAAGGCCAAGGCCGGCACCGGCGGCCGCCTGTTCGGCAGCGTCACCACCAAAGAGATTTCCGAAGAGCTGATGCGTCAGCATCACGTGGACATTCCCAAGACCAAGCTGCAGCTGGACGAGGCCATCAAGAGCTTCGGGACCTTTGAGGTCAAGGCCAAGCTGTACACCGAGATATCCGGCGCGGTGCGCGTCACCGTGACCGAGGAGTAAAGAGAAACAAGCCAAAATCCCCGGGAGGGAAGAAGATGAACGAGCTGTACTCGCGCCAGACGCCATACAGCATCGAGGCCGAGCAGGCCGTGCTGGGCGCCGTGCTCATCGACCCCAAAAGCGCGCCGCGCGTCATTGAGCTGCTGACCGCCGATGACTTTTACATTGAGACCAACCGCCTGATTTTCGAGACCATTTCGCACATGTTCACGGCGGCCAAGACCATCGACCCGGTCACCGTGCTCGACGAAATGAAGGCGCTGGGGTACAAGGAGCAGGCCAACCGCGACTATTTTTTGCAGCTGATTGAAACGACGCCCTCGTCGGCCAACGTCGAGGAATACGCCGCCATTGTCCGCGGCAAAAGCATGCTGCGTGAGCTTCAGGCGGCGGCCGCCGAAATTATGGAGCTGACCCGCAGCGAGCAGGATGACCCGCAGGACATCGCCGAGCTGGCCGAGCAGAAGATTTACGCCATTCGCCAGGGGCGCGAGATTTCCGGCCTGACCAGCATCAAAACGGCCATTCGTCTGGTGTACGACCACCTCGACGAGATGGCGGCGCACCCGGGCAAGCTGCCCGGCGTGCCGACCGGCTTTCGCGATTTGGACACGTACATCGGCGGCCTGAACAAGTCCGAGCTGGTGCTGATGGCGGCGCGCCCCGGCATGGGCAAGACCAGTATTGCCCTCAATATGGCGCTGACCGCCGCCAAAAGCTCGGAAAAAACCGTCGTCATTTTCCAGCTGGAAATGTCGGCCCAGCAGCTGGCCATGCGTCTGATGTCCAGCGAAGCGCTGGTCGACGGCAAAAAAATCAAGATGGGCACCCTGAGCGATGACGACTGGCGCCGTCTGGCCGGCGCCTCGGGCCGCCTGTCCGACATGGACATTGTCATTGACGACAATTCCAACATCACCGTGCCGGAAATGAAGGCCAAATGCCGCCGCCTGGGGGATAAGCTGGGGCTGGTCGTCATCGACTATCTGCAGCTGATGCAGGGCAGCCGCCGCACCGAGAACCGCGTGCAGGAGGTCGGCGAGATCTCCCGCGCGCTCAAGGTCATGGCCAAGGAGCTCAACGTGCCGGTTCTGTGCCTGTCGCAGCTGTCGCGCGGGCCGGAAAGCCGCACCGACAAGCGGCCCATGCTGTCCGACCTGCGCGAATCGGGCTCCATCGAGCAGGACGCCGACGTCGTGATGTTTATCTACCGCGACGATTATTACGATCAGGACAGCGAAAACAAAAACGTCGCGGAGATCATCGTGGCCAAAAACCGCCACGGCGAAACGGGCAGCGTCAATTTGCAGTGGATGGGGCAGTTTACCACTTTTTCGAGCCAGGACCGCATCCACACGGGCGGATAGGGAAAATGGAAGCTTTTCTGACAGCGGTGGAAAACACCCTGAGACAATATCAGATGACGGCGCCCGGCCAAACGGTGCTGTGCGCGCTGTCGGGCGGCGTCGATTCGGTCTGCATGACACATGCGCTGGCGCAGCTGCGCGGGCGGCTCGGCATCGGACTCTGCGCCGCCCATTTTTCGCACGGAATCCGGCGTCAGGCGGCGGAGGGCGAGCTGGAGCTGGTGCGCCGGCTGTGCCGTTCGCTCGGCATCGAGCTGCTGCACGAGGCGGGCGACGCCCCGGCGCTTGCGCGCGAGAGTGGCCTGTCGCTGGAGCAGGCGGCGCGCCTGCTGCGCTATGATTTTCTGCGCCGCGCCGCCGGGCAGAGCGGCAGCCGGCGCATCGCCACGGCCCATCATCAGGATGACAACTGCGAAACCATTCTGCTCAATCTGGTGCGAGGCAGCGGAACGGTCGGTATGGGCGGCATTCCGCCCGTGCGGGGGGAGCTGATCCGCCCGCTGATCGGCGTGACGCGCGGGCAGATTGAAGAGTACGCCGCGCGCTGCGGACTGCGCTGGGCGCAGGACGAGAGCAATTTTGACCAGAGCGTGCCCCGCAACCGCCTGCGGCACACCGTGATGCCCGCTTTGCGGCAGGTAAACCCGCAGGCGGGGGAGTGCATGGCCCGCGGCGCCGAGCTGGCGCGCCTGGACGGCGAGTTCCTGCTTATCTGCGCGCGTGCGCTGGCCGACAGGGCCGTCGAGCGGGCGGGGGAGGTGGCCGTTCCGGCCGGGCTTCTGGCCGAAGCCCACCCCGCGGTCGGCGGGCGCGCCGTGCGGCTTTTGTACCTTCGCGCCGGCGGGCGCGAGGGCCTTTTTACGCTGCGGCACGCGCAGGCGGTGCTGGCGCTGTGCCGGCAGGGGAAAAGCGCCGGCGAGGCGCATCTGCCCGACGGCATGGCCGCGTTTCGGCGCTACGGCGAGCTGGTTTTCGCCCGCAGGCGGGAAGCGGATACGCCGCTGCCCTGCGTCAGGCTGCGTCCGGGCGAGCCGGTGCGCTGGGGAAGCTGGACGCTGTGCCTTGCGCCCGAGCACCCCGAACGCTGGCCGATGGCGGCTTTTCTCGCGCCGGAGGGGACGGCAGAGGGGCTGTTTGTCCGCCCGCGCGTGCAGGGTGACGTCATTGCGCTGCCCGGGGGGCGCAAAAGCCTGAAGAGATTCATGATAGACAGAAAAATTCCGCAAAAAGACCGTGACAGAACGCCGGTTTTGTGCGATAATAAAAAAATACGGGCCTTATTCTGGGATCGTGTGTATACGGTGGAAAAAGAGAAAGAACGGGCGGTTATTGTGGCTGCCGGGAGGGACGAGGTATGAACAACGAAGTAACACAGGACATTGAAAAGGTGCTCATTTCCCGCGAGGAGCTGCAAAAAACCGTCGCTGAGCTGGGCGCGCGCATTTCCCGCGACTACGCGGGGAAAAATCCCATTATGGTCAGCGTTCTCAAGGGCGCCTTTGTCTTTATGGCCGATCTGGTGCGCGAGGTCACGGTGCCCTGCACCATCGACTTTATGGCGGTATCCAGCTACGGAAAGGGAGCAAAATCGTCGGGACAGGTACAAATTATTAAAGATTTAGACACCAATATCGAGGGCAGACATGTTATAGTAGTCGAGGACATTCTGGACAGCGGCACGACGCTGTCCTATCTGCTCAAGCTGCTGCACGCGCGCCACCCGGCGTCGCTGCGGCTCTGCACGCTGCTCGACAAGCCGGCCCGCCGCAAGGTGCAGGTCGACATCGACTACCGCGGAATCGAGGTTCCCGACGCCTTTATCGTCGGCTATGGCCTCGATTACGCCGAAAACTACCGCAATTTCCCTGAAATCGGCATTTTAAAGCGCGAGGTCTATGAAAAGTAACGCCCGCGCCGTGCAATATAAAAGGCCGGGAAAGTCCGGCGCGGGGACGATCTCCCCGGAAAGGTGGGTATCAAGCCTTTGAAAAACAAAGCAAGAGGCATCGGATTTTATATCATTGTGCTCATCGTGCTGATGGGGACCATCGCCGTTCTGCTGGAAAGCAAGCCGCAGGAGCAGATGGCGTGGTCGGATATCGTCCGTTTGTTTGAAGAGGAAAAGGTCAAGGCGGTCACCGTCGACGGCGAGGACATGCTGCTCGAGCTGCGGGACGGCACCGTCATCTCGCACGTTCTGCCCGGCGACGACATTTTCCTTTACGACCTGGGCGATTTGATTCGCCGGCAGCGCTCGTCGGGCGTGCTCGAGAGTCAGGAGTACATCATCCAGAGCATTCCCTGGTGGTACAGCCTGCTGCCCTATGTCGTCATCATCGTGCTGTTTGCCGTTTTCTGGTATTACATGATGAACAAGCAGGGCGGCGACGGCAAAAACGCCATGAACTTCGGCAAATCGCGCGCCCGGCTGGCGACCGACGACAATAAAAAGGTCACTTTTCAGGACGTGGCGGGCGCCGACGAGGAAAAGGGCGAGCTGGAAGAGATCGTCGATTTTCTGAAGTCGCCGCAAAAGTTTATTGACCTGGGCGCCCACATTCCCAAGGGCGTGCTGCTGGTCGGCCCTCCGGGCACCGGCAAAACACTGATAGCTAAGGCCGTCGCCGGTGAGGCCGGCGTGCCCTTCTTCTCCATTTCAGGCTCCGACTTTGTCGAGCTGTACGTCGGCGTCGGCGCGTCGCGCGTGCGCGACCTGTTCGAGCAGGCCAAGAAAAACGCGCCGGCCATCGTCTTTATCGACGAAATCGACGCCGTCGGCCGCCAGCGCGGCGCCGGGCTCGGCGGCGGGCACGACGAGCGCGAGCAGACCCTCAACCAGCTGCTGGTCGAGATGGACGGCTTTGGCGGCAACTCGGGCGTCATCGTCCTTGCCGCCACCAACCGCGCCGACATTCTGGACCCGGCGCTGCTGCGCCCCGGCCGCTTTGACCGCCAGATTTATATCGGCCTGCCCGACATCAAGGGCCGCCTCGAAATCCTCAAGGTGCACTCGCGGCACAAGCCCTTTGAAACCAACGTCAACTTCGACGCCATCGCCCGTACCACGGCCGGCTTTACCGGCGCCGATCTGGAAAACCTGCTCAACGAGGCGGCGCTTTTGGCGGCGCGGCGCAAAAAGCAGAAAATCGGCATGGGGGAGATCGACGACGCCTTCCTCAAGGTCATCATGGGCAACGAGAAAAAGAGCCGCGTCATCACCGAGCAGGAGCGCAGGCTGACGGCCTACCACGAGGCGGGGCACGCGCTGGTCACCCGGCTTCTGCCCTCGCAGGACCCGGTGTACCAGATTTCCATCATCCCGCGCGGCCGCGCCGGCGGCTTTACCATGTCGCCGCCCAGCACGGACCGGTATTACGAGTCCAAGAGCGAGCTGCTCGATGAGCTTGTCGTGCTGCTCGGCGGCCGCGTCGCCGAAAAGCTGGTGCTCAGCGACATTTCCTCCGGCGCGTCCAACGACATCGAGCGCGCCAGCGCCATTGCGCGGCGCATGGTGACCAAGTACGGCATGAGCGACACGCTCGGGCCCATCAGCTTTTCGAGCGCGCACGACGAGGTTTTCCTCGGCCGCGACTTTGCCACCTCGCGCAACCTGTCGGACGAGACGGCCTCGCTGATCGACCGCGAAATCAAGCGGATGATCGACGGCGCCTACGAGCGCTGCAAGGACATGATCCAGCAGCACATGGAAAAGCTGCACCAAATCGCCGATTACCTGCTGAAGCACGAGACCATGGACGGCGAAGAGTTTGAAAAGCTGTTTACCGGCGGCAGCCCGTCGGAACCGACGCCGGTATAAAGCGGTTTCGGCAAAAGGTCGTGCGTTTGCACGGCCTTTTGCGGTTTTGCACCCGTTTATGCACCCGTTTAAAGGAGGGTGAAGCAATATGATGATGGGCAAACTGCCCGCACAAGTAAAAACGGTACTCCGCACACTGGAAGAGGCGGGGTTTGAGGCATACATCGTCGGCGGCTGCGTGCGCGACAGCCTGATGGGGCGCGAGCCCGCCGACTGGGATGTGGCGACGGCCGCCCAGCCCGATCAGGTCAAGCAGGTCATGCAGCGCTTCCGCGTGGCCGACACCGGCCTGCGGCACGGCACCGTCACCGCCGTCATCGAGGGGATGCCGATAGAAATTACCACCTTCCGCGAGGAGGGGGAGTACCTTGACTTCCGGCACCCGTCGGCCGTTTCCTTTACCGCCGACCTGCAAAAGGACCTGGCCCGGCGCGACTTTACCGTCAACGCCATGGCATGGTCGGAAAAACAGGGCCTTGTCGACCCCTTTGGCGGCACAGATGACCTGGGCCGCGGGGTCATCCGCGCGGTGGGCGACCCCTACCAGCGCTTCCGCGAGGACGCCCTGCGCATTTTGCGGGCGCTGCGGTTTTCGTCGGTGCTCGGCTTTGAAATCGAAGCGGAAACGGCGCGGGCCGCCATCGAATGCCGCTCGCTGCTGGGGCGCATTGCCAGCGAGCGGGTGCGCGACGAGTTTTCGGCCCTGCTGTGCGGCCCCGGCGTCGAGAGCGTGCTGCTCGAATACGTCGACATCGTCGCCGCGCTGATCCCCGAAATCGAGCCGTCCATCGGCTTTTGCCAGAACAACTACCAC
>CAKUPI010000107.1 GCA_934675045.1 uncultured Eubacteriales bacterium | reverse complement strand
GGCGTCTTTTTTTGGGCGCAGCGGCGGTAAAGCAGGGCGGGCAGCGGCGTCGCCGCAGCGGCCAGAACAAGAAGCAGCGGGCCGTACAGGCGCAGGTAGTACAGCGCGTTTGGGCTGACCGCTCCCCCCGCGCCCAGCAGGGCGCGCAGGTAAACGCCCATGGTCGGAAGGTCCTCGACAGCAAAAATCACCCAGCCGAGCACGGCGATCAGCAGCGCGTACAGGTGCCCGACGGCGCGGGGCGCCTTTTCCAGCGCGCGCAGCAGAAAGGCCTTTTCCAGCATGAGCCAGAAGGCGAACCACAGCCCCCAGAAGAGGAAGTTCCAGCTGGCGCCGTGCCAGATGCCGGTCAGCGCCCAGACGATCAGCAGGTTGCGGTAGGTTTTCCCCTTCCCGGCGCGGCTGCCGCCGAGGGGAATGTACACATACTCGCGGAACCACGAGCCGAGCGAGATGTGCCACCGGCGCCAGAACTCGGTGACCGAGCGCGAAATGTAGGGGTAGTCGAAGTTCTTTTTGAACTCAAAGCCCAGCATGCGCCCCAGTCCGACGGCCATGTCGGAATAACCGGAAAAGTCGAAGTAAATCTGAAACGAGAAGGCGAGAATGCCCAGCCACGCCCCGAGCGCCGAAAGGGAGGCGGCGTTTTTCAGGCTGACATCCCACAGCGCCCCGATGCTGTTGGCCAAAAGCACCTTTTTCCCCAGCCCGCAGACAAAGGTCTGCACGCCGCCGGCAAACTGCTCGACGCTCTCGCAGCGGCCGGTCAGCTGGTCGTCGACGTCCTTGTATTTGACAATGGGGCCTGCGATCAGCTGCGGGAACAGGGTGACAAAGGTGCCGAAGGCCACCACGTTTTTCTGCGCCTGCGCGTCGCCGCGGTAGACGTCGATGGTGTACGACATGGTCTGGAAGGTGTAAAAGGAAATGCCGATGGGCAGCGGCACGCCCAGCGGCTCGAGCGGCAGGGAAGGGAAGACCCCCCGCAGGCTGACGACAATGAAGTCGTAGTACTTGAAAAAGACCAGCAGAGCCAGATTGAAAAAGACCGACGAGGCGACAAACAGCCGCGCTTTTTTGTCGTTTGCGCGGTGCTTTTCCACCAGCAGGCCGTGCGTGTAGTCGATGGCGATGGAAAGGAGCATGATGACGACGTAAACCGGCTCGCCCCATGCGTAGAAAAAGAGGTTGACCGCGAGCAGCACGGCGTTGCGCCACCGGCGCGGCGCCGCGTAGTACACGGCCAGCGTGACGGGCAGGTAGAAAAACAGAAAGACGACGCTGCTGAAAACCATACCGTTATGCCTTGGTCATCTCATCAAAGGCGGCGGCCGCCTTCTCGGGCTTTTCGGACACGACGAACAGGAGGTAGCTGCCGTTTTTGACGACGCGGGCGTTCTGGACCATTTCGTAGACCTCGGGCAGGTACCTCGACCAGGTGGCCTCGAGATCGTCCCGGCGCTGCCCGATGCCGGCCTCGGCCTCGGCCATCTTGCCCTCTTTGACCTTCAAAACGAGAATCTCGTCGCCGTGTACGTTGAGCTGCGCAAGGGCGCCGCGGTAATCCTCCAGCACGTCGGCGGGGTCAATGCCGTACAGCACCGACAGCGTCTCGTCGTCGATGTCGTCCATCGGGGGCAGCGCGTCCTCGCCGATGGCCTCTTCAATTTTTTTGAAAATCTCCTCACAGCCGGGATTTTTGCTCTCCTTCTGGCAGCCGGCCAGTGCCGACAGGCCCAAAAGCAGGCAGAGAAGCAGTGCGGTCAGCTTTTTCATGGCAATTTCCTTTCGTTTTGACGTGTAATCCATGGCGCCCGGGCGGCGCCCGCGAATATAGACGTTCGGCGCGCGCCGATGGTTCCCATAGTTTTTGAAATTTTTGTGAAGTTATGCCCAAAGGCCGGAAAAATCCGCCCTTTTTGCACATTCAGCCCCACGGTCGGCCGCCAAGGCCGCTCAAAAGGCGGTAATCCGCACACGGATTACCGCCTTTTTGGGGAAACAGGATTTTTTTACGCTTTTTCCTCCACTTCCTTCAAAAGCCTGGCCGTCAGCTCCTCGATGGTCATGGTTTCGGTCTCGCCCGTCTTGCGCGAGCGCACGGCGACCAGCCCGGCCTCGTGCTCCTTGTCGCCCAAAACCAGCATGTAGGGCACCTTTTCCATCTGCGCTTCGCGAATCTTGTAGCCGATTTTTTCGTTGCGCTCGTCAAACTCGCAGCGGATGCCGGCTTGCTCCAGCTTTTCCATCACCTTGCGGGCATAGGGGTGGACGCGGTCGGTGATGGGCAGAACCTTGACCTGCACGGGCGACAGCCACAGCGGGAAGGCGCCGGCGTAGTGCTCGGTCAGAATGCCGATAAAGCGCTCCATGCTGCCCAGAATGGTGCGGTGGATCATGACGGGGCGGTGCTTCTCGCCGTCGGGGCCGGTGTACTCAAGCTCAAAGCGCTCGGGCATCTGGAAGTCGAGCTGCAAGGTGGCGCACTGCCAGGTGCGGCCGATGGAGTCGATGAGGTGGAAGTCGATCTTGGGGCCGTAGAAGGCGCCGTCGCCCTCGTTGATGCGGTACTCGACTCCCTTGCGCTCAAGCGCCTGACGCAGCGCCTCGGTGGCGACGTCCCACTGGGCGATTTCGCCCATGAAGTCGTCGGGGCGGGTCGAAAGCTCGACGCGGTAGGGGAAGTTGAACACCTTGTACACGCGGTCGACGAGGTCGATGATGCCCTCGATTTCCTGCGGAATCTGCTCGGGCGTCATGTAAAGGTGCGCGTCGTCCTGCGTGAAGCAGCGCACGCGCATCAGCCCGTGCAGCGCGCCCGAAAGCTCGTGGCGGTGCACGACGCCCATCTCGGCCGTGCGCAGGGGCAGGTCGCGGTAGGACCACATGCGGCGCTTGTAGGCCAGCATGCCGCCGGGGCAGTTCATCGGCTTGATGGCGTAGTCCTCGCCGTCGATTTTGGTGAAGTACATGTTCTCTTTGTAGTGGTCCCAGTGGCCGCTGCGGTGCCACAGCGCCTCGTTGAGGATCATCGGGGTGCGGATTTCCTCGTACCCGGCGCGCTTGTGCTCTTTTCTCCAGAAATCCTCGAGCAGGTTCCGCAGCACCATGCCCTTGGGCAGGAAGAAGGGGAAGCCCGGGCCTTCGTCGGCGAACATGAAGAGGTCAAGCTCGCGCCCGAGCTTGCGGTGGTCGCGCTTTTTGGCCTCTTCCAGCATGTGCAGGTATTCGTCCAGATCGGCCTTTTTGGTAAAGGCGGTGCCGTAAATGCGCTGAAGCATCTTGCGGCTGGAATCGCCGCGCCAGTAAGCGCCGGTCACGCTGGTCAGCCTGATGGCCTTGACGCCGCCCGTCGAGGGCAGGTGGGGGCCGGCGCACAGGTCGCAGAAATCGCCCTGCTTATAGAAGGATATCTCCTCGCCCTCGGGCAGGTTTTCAATCAGCTCGACCTTGTAAGGCTCGGCCGCCATTTTTTTCAGGGCCTCGTCCTTGGACAAAACAAAGCGCTCAAGGGGCAGGTTTTCCTTGACGATGCGCTTCATCTCCGCCTCGATATTCTCAAGATCCTCCTGCGTAAAGGACTCGTCGCGGTCAAAGTCGTAGTAAAAGCCGTTGTCGATGGCGGGGCCGATGGCAAAGCGGGCGTCGGGGAAGAGGTGCTGCACCGCCTGGGCCAGAATGTGCGCGGCGGTGTGGCGCAGCGTCCAGCGGCCCATCTCGTCGTGGAAGGTCAGAATGCTCAGGCTGTCGCCCTCGTGCAGCGGGGTCAGAAGGTCATGGGTTTCGCCGTTGATCTCGCAGGCCAGCGCGGCGCGCGCCAGTCCCTCGGAAATCTGCCTGGCGGCGTCGAGCGCCGTCGCGCCGTCCTGTACGCACAGGGCGGAGCCGTCTTTCAGCTTGATGTTCATAAAAAAGACTTCCTCTCGTCGTATATTTTTTCAAATAAAAAACCTCTGCACCCGCTCGGGTGCAGAGGCGATCTGTCAAAACCGTGGTTCCACTCTGCTTGAAGCCGCAAAAAAGGGCTTCCGCTCCTGTGCCGGTAACGGCGGCGGCCGGCGCGCGCTTACTTGCAGGTTGGGCGGCGCTCCTCACGGGTGGTGTGGATATCTCGGCACGCGGCAGGGCGCTTGCAGCCGGCGGCGCTCCCTCTCTGTGGCGGCATGAATCCCGAGTTCCGTCCCGATCGTCGGATTTTTCGTATATGGCATTACTATAACAGCCTTTTTGCGCCCTGTCAAGCGCAAAATGCCCAAAAAACGCGGCCGGGCGCTTTTCTTTACAAGGCCGCCCGCTTTCTGCTATACTGAGGGAAAGCCAATATGAAAGGATGACGACCCATGCTGGAAATTCCGCGCGATCACGTTGTCTGTTCACTGTCCGACGCGCACGCCCCCGCCGCCCGCTGCCCGAGCGGGGAAACGGTGGTTTTCCACACCCGCGACTGCTATAACGACGAAATCCGCAGCGAAGTCGACTACCCCCTTGACGGCGATTTTTCCAATCCCTCGACCGGCCCGCTGTTTGTCGAGGGCGCCGAGCCGGGCGACACCCTCAAGGTCGAGATTCTGAGCATCGAGACCGAATCGACCGGCGTCATGCGCACGGCGCCGTCGCACGGCGCCTACCAGCACCAAATCACCGATCTCTCCGTCCGGATTTTCCCCATTGAGCAGGGCGAAATTGTCTTTGACGAGCGCCTGCGCATTCCGGCCGACGCCATGATAGGGGTCATCGGCACGGCCCCGGCGGGCGGCGAGGAAATCTCGACCGAGA
Organism: uncultured Eubacteriales bacterium; assembly: GCA_934675045.1. Taxonomy (GTDB): domain Bacteria; phylum Bacillota; class Clostridia; order Oscillospirales; family Butyricicoccaceae; genus Ventrousia. The sequence continues at coordinate 1,743 of CAKUPI010000107.1, read as the reverse complement.
CGCCGCGCGAGCACGGCGGCAACATGGACTGCCGCCTCATCACCGCCGGCTCCACCCTTTACCTGCCGGTCAACACGCCGGGCGCGCTGCTGGCCATCGGGGACCTGCACGCCGTCATGGGGGACGGCGAGACGCTGATTTGCGGCATGGAATGCCGCGGCCGCGTCACGGTACGCGTCACCGCCCTGAAAAAGGTCAGCCTGCCCACCCCCTTCCTCGACGCCGGCTCCCGCGTCTGCACCATTCAGTCGGCCAAAACCCTTGACGAGGCCAGCCTGCTCGCCGCGCGCGCCATGCACAGGTACCTGATGGACTGCTGCGGCCTGAGCGCCGAAAAGGCCGGTATGCTGCTGTCGCTTCAGGGCCATCTCGTCATCTGCCAGATTGTCGACCCGCTGCTGACCGTGCGCATGGAGCTGCCCCGCTACATTCTCGACGCCTACGGCGTTGTGCTCCCGTAACCTATGAACCTTTTCCACAGGCTGTGGGGATTTGTGCGCCGCGAGGCCGTTTTGTGCATCGCGGCGCTGTGCGCCGCCTTGTCCATGCTGATCGTGCCGCCCGGCCCCGGCCTGCCAGACTGCATCGACCTTCGGGTGCTCTGCCTTTTGTGGTGCCTTATGCTGGTCGTCGCCGGCCTGACCGGGTGCGGGCTTTTCTCCGTGCTGGCCCAGCGGCTGCTCGCGGGGCGCAAAAGCCTCCGCCTTCTGGCCCTTTTGCTGGTGCTGCTCCCCTTTTTCACCGCCATGCTCATCACCAACGACGTGGCGCTCATCACCTTTGTGCCCTTTGCCGTTTTTCTTCTGACGCTGGCCAAGCGGGAGGACCTTCTCGCCTACATCGTCGTTTTGCAGACGGTGGCCGCCAACCTCGGCAGCATGGCGACGCCGGTGGGCAACCCGCAGAACCTGTACCTGTACGCGCACTACAACATGACGCCCGGGGCCTTTCTGGGCGTCATGCTTCCGCTTACCCTTGTCAGCCTGGCGCTTTTGCTGCTTTTGTGCCTGCGCGTGCGCGGGGATACGGTGCTCGTCACCTTTTCGCAGCCGGCGCGCCTGCAATCCCCCCGCCGCATGGCGGCGCTCGGGCTGCTCTTTGCGCTGTGCCTGCTGTCGGTCTTTCGCCTGCTGCACTTTGCCGCGGCGGCGGCCGCCGTGCTGCTTTACGCGCTGCTGTTTGACCGCCCCCTGCTCAAACAGGCCGATTACGGCCTGCTTTTGACCTTTGTCTGCTTTTTTGTCTTTTCCGGCAACCTCGGGCAAAGCCCGGCGGTGCGCGCTTTTCTGGCCGCGCTGATGGATAAAAGCGCCCTGTACACCGCGCTGCTGTCCAGCCAGGTCATCAGCAATGTTCCGGCCGCTTTGCTGCTGTCCGGCTTTACGCAGGACTGGCGCGGCCTGCTGGCCGGCGTCAGCCTCGGCGGGCTGGGCACCCCCATCGCCTCGCTGGCCAGCCTCATTTCGCTCAAGCTCTGCCTGCGCGCCAAGGGGGTGCGGCCGGGGCGGTATCTGGCGGTGTTTTCGCTGTGGAATCTCGTATTTCTGGCCGTTTTGCTGGCCTTTCAGGCGGTTTTTCTGCGCCTGTGAGCGCAGGCCGGCACCTCACGCAAAGGCGGTTTTACCGGCACCTCACGCAAAGGCGGTTTTACCGGCGCCTCACGCAAAGGCGGTTTTACCGGCGCCTCACGCAAAAGCGGTTTTCCGGCACCTCGCGCAAAAGCGGTTTTCCGGCACCTCGCGC
>CAKUPI010000106.1 GCA_934675045.1 uncultured Eubacteriales bacterium | reverse complement strand
CCTTTTCCCGGCTCAACGTCGTCGACGTCCCGGGCGGCAGCCTGCTTTTGCGCTGGCGCGCCGCCGACCGCCGTCAGGCCCCCCCGCCCGTTCTGTTCTGCGGGCATCTTGACGTTGTCCCCCCCGGCGAGGGGTGGACGTGCGACCCCTTTGGCGGCGAGCGCCGGGACGGGCTGGTGTACGGCCGCGGCGCCGTCGACTGCAAAGGGCCGGTCGTCGCGCTGCTCGAGGCCGTTTCCTCGCTGATGGAGGAGGGGTACGCGCCCCGGCGCGACCTGTACTTTGCCTTCGGGCACGACGAGGAGCTGGGCGGCGCCAACGGAGCCGCCGTGCTGGCCGACGTGCTGCAAAAGCGCGGGCTTTCCTTTGACATGATTCTGGACGAGGGCGGCACCATCCGCAAAAGCCACATGGGCAAGCGCAGCTATCCGGCGGCGCTGATGGGCGTCGGGGAAAAGGCGGTGTGCGTGTACAGACTGACGGCGCGCGCCCCGGCCGGTCAAATCGGTGCGCCGCCCCGGCATACGGCGGTCGGAATGCTGTCCGAGGCGGTGTGCCGCATCGAAGCGGCCATGCCCGGCGCGCGGCTGCTCGACCCGGTGAAAAAGACGCTGCGGGCCTCCATGCCCGCCATGGGCTTCTGGCGCCGTCTGGTGGTGGCCAACCTTCCGGCGACCCGCTTTCTGCTCGGCCTGTGCTTCCGCGGCGACCCGCAGGCCACGGCGCTGCTGCGCACCACCTTTTCCGCCACGCAGATGAGCGGCGCGCTGTCGCCCGTGCTGCTGCCGACCACGGCCGAGGCCACGGTGACGGCCTGCCTTTTGCAGGGGGACACCGCCCAGTCGGTGCTGCGCCACCTGCGCGATCTGGTGGCCGACCTGCCCGTTCAGGTGGAGCTGGGGGAGGCCTACGGCGACCCCTCGCCCATCTCGTCGGAAAAGGCCCCGCTCTACGAGGCGCTGTGCAACGCCGTCCACGAGCGGTTTGCCGCGCTGCCCTGCATTCCCGTCATTCTGACGGGGAGCACCGACGCGCGCCACTACGCCGCCATGAGCGAAACGGTCATTCGCTTTTCACCCCTTTTGACAAGCGATAAGGCCTACAAGGCCGTTCACGGCCCCGACGAATATGTGCGCGAAACCTCTCTCGGGGCTGCGGTGGAGATTTACCGCAGCTTTATGAAAAAGCTATGAGGCGCTGCAGAGCCGGCCGCATACGGCCGAGGTCGCTGGGCGGGCTGCTTTTTGCGCTGCTCGTTTTGGCGGCGGGGTACCTGTGGAACGCGTATTTTGCCGAGCAAATGCCCCCGCAGGAGGGCGAGCTGTCGCTCGTTGTGCTCGACGTCGGGCAGGGGGACAGCCTGCTGCTGTGCAGCGAGGGAAAGTGGGCGCTGGTGGACGCCGGAACGCCGGAAAGCGCCCCCGTCGTTTTGAAGGCGCTCAAGGATTACGGCGTTTCGTCCCTCGAGCTGGCGGTGGCCACCCATCCGCACGCCGACCACATCGGGGGCATGGCGGCCGTTTTGGACGCCTGCCCGCCCGGGGAGTTCTGGATGCCCGACGCGGTGCACACCAGCGCCGCCTATGAAAACATGCTCGACGCCGTCGAGCGCAGCGGGGCCGACGCCGTTCTGGCCCAAACGGGCGACACCTTTGCGCTGGGCAGCGCGCGCATCACCGTGCTTTCGCCCGGCGGGGACGCGCCGTACGCGGGCAGCCTCAACAACATGTCGCTGGTGCTTTTGTGCGAGGGGGGCGGCGTCCGCCTTTTGCTGACCGGTGACGCCGAGCTTCCCGTAGAGCAGGCGCTGCTGCAAAACGGCCTGCCGCAGGCCGACGTGCTCAAGGCCGGTCACCACGGCAGCTCGACCTCGTCGAGCCGGGCGTTTTTGCAGGCCGTCCGGCCCCGGTACGCCGTCATTTCCTGCGCGGCGGGCAACAGCTACGGACACCCGCACCGCGAAACGCTGGAGGCCTTTGCCGACATGGGCGTGCAGGTGCTGCGCACCGACACGCAGGGAAGCATTTTGCTGAACGCCTCGGGAGGGAACATCGATGTGTACACCGAACGCTGACGGGCTTTTCATCGCGGACCGCCGCGAAGGGCGGCTGTGGGTGCTTGTCGGGCAGGACGGGCGCCAGATTACGGCCGACGGGCTGCCCGACGGCGTGTGCGAGGGCATGGCGGTGCGTTTTTCGGAAAACGGCTGGCGGCTCTGTCCGGAGGAGAGCCGGGAAATCCGCGCGCGCGTCGAAGAAAAGAAAAACCGGATTTTTCACAGAAAAAAGTAGCAAATGCCCGGCAAAGCCCGCCAAAACGGCCGGATTTGCAGGGCTTTTCCGCCCGCGCGGGCCAGGCCCCGCCGCGAAACCGGCTTTTTGGTGACTCTATTGGAATAATTCCGGCTTTTTTTTGCGATTTTGATAGTGCAAAAACCGTTTTTTTTTGATATAATGTTTTCGCTTAAACAAAAAGGGAAAAAAACAAAAGGAGTGTTAGAAATGCACAAGTACGTTTACCTCTTCTCCGAGGGCAACGCCGGCATGCGCGAACTCCTCGGCGGCAAGGGCGCCAACCTGGCTGAGATGACCAACATCGGTCTCCCCGTGCCCCAGGGTTTTACCATCACCACCGAGGCCTGCACGCAGTACTATGAGGACGGCCGCCAGATCAACGCCGAGATTCAGGCGCAGATCATGGAGTACATCGCCAAGATGGAGGAGATCACCGGCAAAAAGTTCGGCGACCTTGAAAACCCCCTGCTTGTGTCGGTGCGTTCGGGCTCCCGCGCTTCCATGCCCGGCATGATGGACACCATCCTCAACCTCGGCCTCAACGAGAAGGTCGTCGAGGTTCTGGCCAAAAAGTCGGGCAACCCCCGCTGGGCCTGGGACTGCTATCGCCGTTTTATTCAGATGTATTCCGACGTCGTGATGGAAGTCGGCAAGAAATATTTTGAGCTGCTGATCGACAAGATGAAGGAAGAGCGCGGCATCACGCAGGACGTCGACCTGACCGCCGATGACCTGAAGGTGCTGGCCAACCAGTTCAAGGCCGAGTACCGCTCCAAGCTGGGCCAGGACTTCCCCGACGAGCCCACCGAGCAGCTGATGGGCGCCATCAAGGCCGTTTTCCGCAGCTGGGACAACCCCCGCGCCAACGTCTACCGCCGCGACAACGACATCCCCTATTCCTGGGGCACCGCCGTCAACGTGCAGTCCATGGCCTTCGGCAACATGGGCGAGACGTCGGGCACCGGCGTCGCCTTTACCCGCAACCCCGCCACCGGCGAAAAGAAGCTTTTTGGCGAGTTTTTGATGAACGCGCAGGGCGAGGACGTCGTCGCCGGCATCCGCACCCCGCAGACCATCGACCAGCTTCAGCAGGTCATGCCCGAGGTGTACGAGCAGTTTGTCAACATCTGCACCGTTCTCGAAAACCACTACCATGACATGCAGGACATGGAGTTCACCATCGAGGACCGCAAGCTTTACATGCTCCAGACCCGCAACGGCAAGCGCACGCCGGCCGCCGCGCTGAAAATCGCCTGCGACCTCGTCGACGAGGGCCAGATCAGCGAGGAGAAGGCCGTCGCCATGATCGAGCCCCGTTCGCTCGACACGCTGCTGCACCCGCAGTTTGACGCCGAGATTCTCAAAAAGACCCCGGTCATCGGCAGCGCGCTGGCCGCCTCTCCCGGCGCCGCCAGCGGAAAGATTGTCTTTACCGCCGAGGACGCCAAAAAGTGGGCGGAGTGCGGCGAAAAGGTCGTTCTGGTCCGTCTGGAGACCTCGCCCGAGGACATCGAGGGCATGAAGGCCGCGCAGGGCATCCTGACCGTCCGCGGCGGCATGACCTCGCACGCCGCCGTCGTCGCCCGCGGCATGGGCACCTGCTGCGTGTCGGGCTGCTCGGCCATCAACATGGACGAGGAAAACAAGAAGTTTGAACTGAGCGGCAAGGTCTTCCACGAGGGCGACTGGCTGTCCATCGACGGCTCGACCGGCAAGATTTACGACGGCGAGATCCCCACGGTTCCCGCCTCGATCGGCGGCGAGTTCGGCCGCGTCATGGCCTGGTGTGACAAGTACCGCCGGCTTCAGGTGCGCACCAACGCCGACACCCCGTACGACGCGGCGCAGGCCCGCAAGTTCGGCGCGCAGGGCATCGGCCTCTGCCGCACCGAGCACATGTTCTTTGACGCCGACCGCATCCCCGCCATCCGCGAGATGATCTGCTCGGATACCGTCGAGCAGCGCGAAAAGGCCCTGGCCAAGCTCGAGCCCATGCAGCAGAGCGACTTCGAGGGCATTTACGAGGCTATGGAGGGCTGCCCGGTCACCATCCGCTTCCTCGATCCCCCGCTGCACGAGTTTGTCCCCACCGACGAGGCCGACATTGCCCAGCTCGCCAAGGACATGAACAAGAGCGTCGAGGAGATCAAGAACATCATCGCCTCGCTGCACGAGTTCAACCCCATGATGGGCCACCGCGGCTGCCGTCTGGCCGTCACCTATCCCGAAATTGCCGCCATGCAGACCCGCGCCATCATCAAGGCCGCCCTCAACGTGCAGAAAAAGCACCCCGAGTGGACGCTCGAGCCGGAGATCATGATCCCGCTGGTCGGCGAGGTCCGGGAGCTGAAGTACGTCAAGGACGTCGTCGTCAAGACGGCCGACGAGCTGCTTCAGGCCGCCGGCAGCAGCATGAAGTATCTGGTCGGCACCATGATCGAGATTCCGCGCGCCGCCCTGACCGCCGATGAAATCGCGCAGGAGGCCGACTTCTTCTCCTTCGGCACCAACGATTTGACCCAGATGACCTTCGGCTTCAGCCGCGACGACGCCGGAAAGTTCCTGAGCGCGTACTACGACAAGAAGATTTACGAGAGCGATCCCTTTGCCAAGCTCGACCAGAAGGGCGTCGGCAAGCTGGTCGAAATGGCCGCCAAGCTGGGCCGTGCCTCCAACCCCGAGATTCACCTCGGCATCTGCGGCGAGCACGGCGGCGACCCCGCCTCGGTGGAGTTCTGCCACAAGGTGGGCCTCGACTACGTCTCCTGCTCTCCCTACCGCGTTCCCATCGCCCGTCTGGCTGCCGCTCAGGCTGCCATCAAGGCGGCGAAATAAGCCCGTTTTCAAAAACCGCTGCAAGCGCCCCCGTTCCCAACGCCGGAACGGGGGCGTTCTTTTTTTGCGCGGGCCTGCGCGCCTTCGCGCCCGGCGGGGTGAATGTCCGTTCACAAAATGTGCAATGCTGTAAATTGTACATTTTTTCAGAAAAATTTTTATAAAAAGCGCGAAATAAAAGGCTATTTCAATTTGTGAATTATGTGATATAATATAAAAGAATCAACTGGAAAGCAATCATTGTACGATTCTAACAAACCATCAGAGAGGGGAAGACAGAATGAGAGCTATCGTCAACGGAAAGGTCGTTACGATAACGGGAGCGACCTATGAAAAAGGGACGATTCTGTACGAAAACGGAAAGATCGTCGAGGTGGGCGAAAGAGTAGAGGTGCCGGCGGGCGCGGAAGTCATCGACGCGGCGGGCCTGACGGTGCTTCCCGGCCTGGTCGACTGCCATACCCATCTGTGCGTCATGCACGGGCGCGAGACCATGCCCGGGCATCAGGACTACAACGAGATGCTCGACGCCGTCACCCCCAACATCCGCGCGCTCGACGCGCTCAACCCCTTTGACCCCGCCATCGAGCAGGTGCGCGGCGCGGGCTTTACCACCTGCTACACGGGGCCCGGGTCGTCCAACGTCATCGGCGGCATGGGCTGCTCGTTCAAGCTGCGCGGCTCGACGGCCGAGGAGATGTACATTCCCGGCAGCGAACAGATGAAAATGGCCATGGGCGAAAACCCCAAGCGCTGCTTCGGCATGAAGGGCAAGCCGCCCATGACCCGCATGGGCACCGCCGGTCTGGCCCGCGAGTACTTTGACCGCGCCCTTGAATACGCCGACAAGCTCGACAAGGGCGAAAAGCCCGCCTACGACGCCCGCCTTGCGGCGCTGGTTCCCGTCGTGCGCGGCGAAATGCGCGCGCGCATCCACTGCCATCAGGCAAACGACATCACCACCGCCGTCCGCCTTGCCAAGGAGTATCACCTCGACTACGCGCTCGAGCACGTCACCGAGGGCTACAAAATCCTGGATCTGCTCGCGAGCGAAAAGGTGTACTGCACCATCGGCCCGCTGCTGCTCTCCCCGCTCAAAATGGAGGTCTGGGGCCTTGAGCAGTCGACGCCCGGCGTGCTTGAAAAGGCCGGCATTCCCGTCTGCCTGACCGCCGACAGCGGCTGGGATACCCAGTGGCTGCCCACCCACGTCGGCATCATCGTCCGCCGCGGCATGTCGGAGGAGGGCGCGCTGCGCGCCATCACCATCAACCCCGCCCGCGTCATGGGACTCGATGCGCGCATCGGATCGATCGAGCCGGGCAAGGACGCCGACTTCGCCCTGTTTGACGGCAATCCGCTGAGCAACCTCACCGAATGCCGCCTGACCGTCATCGACGGCGAAATTGTCAGCGATAAGCGCGCCTGAGACACTTTGCAACTGTGTTCAAAAAATCGGAGGGATTCCTATGAAGAAACGAAACATCGCACTGCTTCTTGC
>CAKUPI010000105.1 GCA_934675045.1 uncultured Eubacteriales bacterium | reverse complement strand
CCACCGCTCTCGACGTAACGATACAGGCGCAGATCATCGACCTGCTGAAAAAGCTCCAGGCCGATTCCAATATGTCTATTCTTCTGATCACGCATGACTTCGGCGTCGTATCCCAGATAGCCAACCGCGTCGCCGTCATGTATGCCGGAAAGATAGTCGAAGAAGGCAAGCTGGAGGATATCTTCCGCGACCCGTGGCACCCGTATACGAAGCTGCTCATCCTCTCGATCCCCGGTATAAAGGTGACGCGCGGAGGCCGGCTCGAGGCCATTTCCGGAACGGTTCCGAATCCGCTCCATTTCCCGCAGGGCTGCCGTTTCGCTCCGCGCTGCCCTTACGCCATGGAGATATGCGCCTCTGTCCCGCCTGTTGAAACCGTATCCGGCTCTCGCCGTGTAAGCTGTCATTTGAGGGGGAACGACAATGAATAACACAGCTCCCATTTTGCAGATAAACGATCTGAAAGTGTATTTCCCGGTGAAAAAGGGGCTGCTTCAGCGCACGGTCGGGCATGTTCGCGCCGTTGACGGCGTCAGCCTTTCGATAAACCGCGGTGAGACTTTGGGACTGGTCGGTGAGTCCGGCTGCGGTAAGACGACGATAGGACGCTCCATCGTGCAGCTCAACCAGCCTACGGCCGGCCAGATCATTTACAACGGAGAAACCGACATTCTGAAGGCCAACGCGCGGCAGACGCGTGAACTTCGCCGCCGCTTTCAGATAGTGTTTCAGGACCCCTATTCATCGCTGAACCCGCGCATGACGGTAAAGCGCCTTATAGGAGAAGTCCTGACGGTGCAGATGGGTATGTCGCCGGAGCAGGCCGGCGCAGAGATCGGACGTCTGCTTCAGGAGGTCGGCTTGAGCCCGGTGTACGCCCAGCGCTATCCCCACGAGTTCTCGGGAGGCCAGCGTCAGCGCATCGCCATTGCAAAGGCAATAGCCCTCCGGCCGGAGTTTCTTGTCTGTGACGAGGCCGTATCGGCTCTCGACGTGTCGATACAGTCGCAGATAATCAATCTGCTGATGGATCTGAAATCGCAGCACAACGACCTTACATACCTGTTCATATCCCATGCGCTCAACGTTGTCGAGCACATTTCGGATCGCGTGGCGGTCATGTATCTCGGCCGCATAGTTGAGTATGCGGACACGGAAGAGCTTTTCGGCCATGGACATCATCCGTACACCCGATCGCTTCTTTCGGCAATTCCTATTTTGTCCGGTATGCAGCAGCGGGAGCGCATTGTCCTTAAGGGAGAGGTCCCGTCGGCCGCCAACGTCCCGTCGGGCTGCCGCTTTCATACGAGATGCCCGCAGGCCACCGAACGGTGTTCCGTGGAGGACCCCGTCCTCAGAGAATGTGCGCCGGGCCACTTTTGCGCCTGCCATCTTGTTTGATGGACCTGCCGCCGTAGGTTTCCCTGCTTTTCCGCTTTTCACGCCCATGGGGAGCATTGCCCCATGGGCGTTTTCCTTTGTGGCCGGAGGGGTGGAAATAACTTCCCCTCGGCTTTGGCACGAGTCTTTGACCAGCGGCTGCGCTGCCGGTCTGCGCTGCTTTGCGGACACTGCGAAACAGTGTGAATACGCGAAAACCGCCAGGGGCAGGCCGATTGGGCCGTGCGGCGGCTGTGAGCTGACGAATTACAGCGGCCGGAGAATCCGCCGAACCGTGCGCACAAAAAGGCCTAAAAGTTCGGCGGCTCTTTGCGACAAGGACTGCATTTTTCCCTCAAATGGACATTATCCCTTTCTTCCGGGCGCGGAATGGTATATAATACGAGGAGTACCGGGGGCGCGGCCTTCTTCGGCCGCCTCTTTTTGAAAAGGAGCGTCATGATCGATATGCAAAATTACATCCTCAGCTGCTGCTCCACCGCCGATCTGTCGGCCGAGCACTTTGCAGCGCGCGACATTCACTACGTCTGCTTCCATTTTTCCCTCGACGGCAGGCAGTATGCCGACGATTTGGGAAAGTCCATTCCCTTTGAAGAATTTTACAAGGCGCTGGCCGACGGCGCCGACTCCAAAACCTCGCAGGTTAACGTCGACGAGTTTATCGCGTACTTCACCCCCTTTTTGGAAGCGGGGCGCGACATTCTGCATGTGTCGCTTTCCTCGGGGCTGTCGGGCGCTTACAGCGCCGCCTGCGTCGCCGCCGAGCAGCTGCGTGAAAAATACCCCGAACGCACCCTTTATATCGTCGACTCCCTGGGTGCCTCCTCGGGCTACGGGCTGATCATGGACACGCTGGCCGATCTGCGCGACGACGGCATGGACCTCGATTCCCTGTACCGGTGGGCGCAGGACCACCGGCTCGAGCTGCATCACTGGTTTTTCTCCACCGACCTGTCCTTTTACGTCAAGGGCGGGCGCATCTCCAAAACGGCCGGCATGGTGGGCACCGTTCTGGGCATCTGCCCCCTGCTCAATATGGACAACCTCGGCCGCCTCATTCCCCGCGCCAAAATCCGCCCCAAAAAGAAGGTCATCGACGAAATTGTCAACCGCATGGCAGAGCACGCGCAGGACGGCCTGAACTACTCGGGCAAGTGCTACATCTCGCAGTCGGCCTGCATGCAGGATGCCCGCGCCGTCGCCGATCTCATCGAAAAGCGCTTCAAAAAGCTCAACGGCCGTGTCGAGATCAACTACGTAGGCACGACCATCGGCAGCCACACCGGCCCCGGAACCGTCGCCCTCTTTTTCTGGGGCGATCGGCGCGTCAACTGACCGCCGCGCCGGCCTTTCCGCAAAACCGCACGAAAAAACGCAGCAAAACAAACAGCCGGGGGATTTCCCCCGGCTGCCGCCTTATGTTTTTCAAATCTCGCAGATTTCCACCCGCTGGGCCAGCCGGTTCAGGTCGATGCTGAGTGCCTTGGCCACCCGCAGGCAGACGTTAAAGCCGGGCACCGCCTCTCCGCTCTCCAGCTTCTGGTACCAACGGACCGAGATGTCTGCCATTTCCGCCACTTGGGCCTGCGTCAGGTCCCTTTGGGTGCGCGCATCAAAAATCTCATCTGCAAAATACAAAGCGGTTCGCATCGTGATCCCCCTTTTTTCTTCTGCACTGGCGCTGCACAATCTTTTCCCGGACCTGCAAGGTTCACAGGCGATGGCAGATCGCACGCCGAAGAGGAAAACGTATGGTCTATCGCCTGAATCTTTTCTTGAAGGCCCGTAAAAACTAAGCAGCCCACGCATGTCACTGTTAATATATTACAATACAGCCGGCGCGAAAAGTGTCGAAAACACCGCTTCCATTATGAAAAAGATCATTTTGCCCCGCAAGCCTGCCGCAAGCCTGCCGCGGCGGCGGGTTCGAGCCCCGCGAAAATGGCAAAAAAGCACTCCCGCAGGGGGAGACGGCCCTCCTCTTTGCCGCGGGATGTTCTTTACAAAAAAACTGGATTTTGATATGATAAAAGTGGCATCGGGGGCAGTTTTCGCCGTCCGAGGGGCCTTGTGCCTTGGCCTTGGCGGTGCGGGCAGCCTTTGCCGCGCCGTTTGCGGGGCGGTGCCGGAAGCTTCGCTGCCCGCGCGAGGGCCTCGGCTTTGGCGGCGGGAGACTGGCTTTCGCCGTCCGAGGGGCCTTGAGCCTCAGCCTTGGCGGCGGGGGATTGGCTTTCGCTGCCCGCGGGGGCTTGTGCTTCGGAAGAAAAAGAGGGGGATTCTGCGTGCAATTTCTCAACGAACTGTTCGGCAATGTGCTCAACTTCACCTGGCAGGAGGGCGTCATGATCGCCATCGGCGTCGTGCTCATCACCCTTGCCATCAAGCGCGACATGGAGCCGGCGCTGCTTTTGCCGATGGGCTTCGGCGCCATTCTGGTCAACCTGCCCTTTGTCAGCACCGAGGCCATTGAGACGCTGTTCAACGCCGGCATCGCCAGCGAGCTGTTTCCGCTGCTGCTCTTCATCGGCATCGGCGCCATGATCGACTTCGGGCCGCTGCTGGCCAACCCCAAAATGCTGCTCTTCGGCGCCGCGGCGCAGTTCGGCATTTTCTTTACGCTCATGGTGGCCATGCTCTTCGGCTTCGGACTGATCGACGCCGCGGCCATTTCCATTATCGGCGCGGCCGACGGCCCGACCTCCATTTACGTCGCCAACTACTTCGGCTCGCAGTATCAGGGAGCCATCATGGTGGCCGCCTACTCGTACATGGCGCTGGTGCCCATTGTGCAGCCGCCCGTCATCCGCGCCGTCACAACGCGCAGGGAGCGGCTCATCCGTATGCCGTACAACCCCAAAAACGTCTCTAAAACGACCAAAATTGTCTTTCCCATTTTTGTCACCGTCGTGGCCGGAACCATTGCGCCCAAGTCAGCGGAGCTCATCGGCTTTCTGATGTTCGGCAACCTGGTGCGCGAGTGCGGCGTGCTCGACAGCCTTTCGCAGAGCGCGCAGAAGGAGCTGGCCAACCTCATCACCCTGCTGCTGGGCATTTCGGTGGCCTTTAAAATGCAGGCCGAGCTTTTTGTCACCGTCGAGACGCTGGTGATCATCGCGCTCGGGCTGGTCGCCTTTGTCTTTGACACGGTGGGCGGCGTCTTTTTCGCCAAGTTTCTCAACCTGTTCAGCAAAAACAAAATCAACCCCATGATCGGCGCGGCCGGCATTTCGGCCTTCCCGATGGCGTCGCGCGTGGTGCACAAGATGGGCCGCGAAGAGGACCCGGACAATTTCTTGCTCATGCACGCCGCCGGCGCCAACGTCGGCGGGCAGATCGCCTCGGTCATCGCCGGCGGACTGATCATTACGCTGGTGGAAAACCTGATTCATTAAGGAGGAAGTCCGATGTTCAGCTTTTCATGGAACCCCGACGCCTTTGCCGTCTCGCTGCCCATCATGGCCAAGGGGATGGTCGGCATTTTTGCCGTCATCTGCGCCGTCTGGGGCTTTGCCGCCCTGTTAAACAGGGTGACGTCCGGGCGCTGAGGCCCGAAACCGACAGAGGGGAAAGCGGCGCGCTGCGGCGCGCCGCTTTTTTTGCGGGAACGCGCAGCCGGTATGCGTCAACCGGCCCTGAAAGGGGCATCTGCGCCGCGTATTTATGTATAAGCAACTATACGCCCGCAATTTTTCGACAAATATTTGTGCAAAATTACCATTTTTCTACAAAAACTTTATTGAATTAAGCCGTTGAATATCGCGGTAGAAAGAAGTATTATAATAATAAGCTAATTTAAAATGGGAAAGGAGCATGGAGATGAAACGAAAAATATCATTATTTATCACTTTGATTTTGCTGTTAACAATTGTAATGCCTACGGGTATTGCGGCAGAAAAGCCGATGAGTGAGTTTTCTATTCGAATGACTGCAAAAATAAACGATTTTTTTGCAGGGGCTAAGGAGCAATATCAATTTTTTGATGAAGATATGCAGGATGTCACGGAATCATTTTATCAGAGAAATATTGCTTTTTATAATAATCAGCAAATGGAAACTATCTTAGCTGATATTCAGATGAATATAAAACGTATTGAGAAGATCACGCTTTGCTCTATTCAGACCCGCGCGCCGGGAGATATAACTATTAATGTTGAGCGAGAATTTAGCGAGATGCTGAATTTGCTGAATGCACATGGGGATTCTCAATACAGAGTATGGATGGACGGAACCATGTTGGCAAGCTATGTCACTAACCATAATTTTGGTATGATTATGAGCGCAACAAAGCCGACGTTGTCTCCTGATGTGTATTTTTATAATCATGCACCTGATATGGGATGGATGGCGACAATCACAGATAAAATTTCGTACAATCCAGTCTTTGGAAACGATCACCAAACAGTTACTTTTAAGCTTGCGCTCATCGTTAAGGTTAGGGCCAACGAATCGTCTCACTATCTCGGAACATTCCCTACGCTGACTATTCAAGGAACATATGGATATTGAAAGGAGAATACCTATTATGAAAAGAAAAATGGCAATGTTGATATTGATCTGTCTATTATCTACCAATCTATTAGCGGTGGACTTGTCGACAACTCAAGTGGGAATGTCGATTACCAATGTGGATGAGGATTTACTTTTATTTTTTGAAACTGATGCGGAAGGCTGTAATGTGTACAATGAGGCTGGACAGGATATAACAGAAAAATTCTATCAAGAAAATTTGGACAATTACATAGCAGGAAATATTAATGAAATTATAGTAGGCCTTGCTGAAAACAATGTAACGATTGCACTCCCTGTTAGATGCACAGAGAGTGCGGGTGTGAACGCCAAGCTCAAAAGTGTGGCATTGCCCGGAGATCAAGAATTTACAGTAAGCAGAGACTATATTGCCTATCGAGAATTGCCCAACGGTTCAAGCACAGGTGATTTAGCGGTTATTCGGAATTTTAAATATCAAATAGTGGGGTTTTACACCTATAATGCAAATATACTTGATGGGATTATTAGAGAAGCGTCTGCTACGCTCGCTATACAAACAACGGTAGACGCGCCTGTTGGAACTGCCTATTGGGGCTCTCCGGTTGGTACGCCGACAGAAATTTTGTTTAAAGAAGTATACAACGTTAACACAGCTGCGGATATTTCTGCAAATGGAAAGAGCGTACAATTTTCCGCATCTTTTTATGCCAATTTTATAGAAAGCGATGATTATTACTGGATTGAAGCTGTTCCGTTCGCATCCTATTTTACTGTAACAAAATAATAGATTTATG
>CAKUPI010000104.1 GCA_934675045.1 uncultured Eubacteriales bacterium | reverse complement strand
CCGAGTTTTGGATGATCCCTCCGCACACCTACAAGGCGCTCATGGAGGAATCGGCGCCCATGGCCAACTACACCAACGAGCTGATGAGCAGCCGCTTCTCCGAGGTCATGTGGCTCATCGAGCAGGTCATGTGGAAAAGCTTTGATAAGCGGCTGGCCGGTTTTCTCCTTCAGGAAAGCCTGTTGGAAAACACCGCTTCTCTGAAAATCACACACGAGAAAATCGGCAATCACATGGGCACCGCCCGCGAAGTGGTCACCCGGATGCTCCGCTATTTCCAAACCGAGGGCATGGTAACGCTCACCCGCGGCGGAATTGAGATCGTCGACGCCGAAAAATTGCAGCGGCTGCAAAATGCGTAAAGAATGCCCGTCACTGTCCGTGGCGGGCATTCCGATTTTTCCTGTATTTACAGCATGGAAAGGATTTGTTCCTTGTCTCTGGCTCCCACCGCCTGGCTTACAAGCTTGCCGTCCCTGATGACCATCAGGGTGGGAATGCTCATAACCCGAAACTCGGCGGCCAGCTCGCGCTGTTCGTCCACGTTTACCTTTCCGACTTTGATGTCGGGGCGTTCATCGGCGATTTCGTCCACAATGGGACCGACCATGCGGCAGGGGCCGCACCAGCTGGCCCAGAAATCCAGCAAAACGGGCTTATCGCTGTGCATCACTTCCTCCTGAAAGTTGCTCTTGGTGATATTCAAAGCAGCCATGTCTGTTTCTCCTTGTCGTTTTTTTGGTTTGTGGCTTCAGTATACCAGAAACCCGCGAGGCGTTCCGTGACATTGTCACGCTTTGCCTCTTTGCCCGCGCCGGCGCCGCGCGGGGATATCCGTTTTTCACACCGAAATTGCAAAAAACCAGCCTTTCCGGATGGGCGTTTTGGCAATATCATGGTACAATAGTCGTATGCATGAACAAAGGAGGGACTGTCCCGTGCCGAAAACAACACTGTTTGACAGTCGCATCAAAAAATACGCCTACCGCGAGGCGGCGCAGATTTACAAGGAGATCGGCGCCTCTCCCGACGGCTTATCCGACGAACAGGCAGAGGCGATGCGCGAGAAGTACGGCGCAAACAGCTTCGGGGAGCGGAAAAGCGATACGCTGCTCCACCGGCTGCGGCGGGCCTTTGTCAATCCGTTCATCGTCATTCTCTTCGTCATCGGCATGATTTCACTGGTGACGGACGTGCTGCTTGTTTCGGACTTCAGCAAAAACGCCTCGACCGCCATCATCATCTTTTCCATGATCCTCATCAGCGGCACGATCCGCCTCATTCAGGAGCTTCGGGCAAAGAACGCGGCGCAGCAGCTTGATCGGCTGATTCACGAGAGCATCATGGTCAGGCGCGAAGGAGAGCTCATTGCGATCCCCGCGGAAAAGCTGGTGGTGGGCGACATCGTCCTGCTCTCTGCGGGGGACCGCGTCCCGGCGGACATCCGGCTGACCCGCGTCACCGACCTGTTTGTGTCGCAGGCCGCCATCACGGGCGAAAGCGCCATTTTGGAAAAGAGCTGCCGTACCCTGCGCTGCGGCAGCGCCGAAGGGCTGGCACAGCTTGAAAACCTTGCCTTTATGGCGACGACGATCATCAGCGGCAAGGGCGAGGGCATCGTGCTGGCCGTCGGAAAGGACACGCTCTACGGCAGCTTTGCCAAGCCGGATTCCGAAGACAAAAAATCCTTTCAGCGGGGCGCCAACTCCATCGCATGGGTCATGCTCCGCTTTATCGCGGTGCTGATCCCCTTTGTGTTTCTGCTTCTCGGCATCACCGGCGGAAAATGGCTGGAATCCTTTGCCTTTGCCCTGTCGGTGGCGGTGGGGCTGATGCCGGAGATGCTGCCCATGGTCATCACCGCCTGCCTTGCAAGGGGCAGCCTTTCCATGAGCCGCAAGCAGGCCATCATCAAGGACATCAACGCCATGCAGGGCTTTGGCTGCATGGACGTTTTGTGCATGGACAAGACCGGAACGCTGACCTGCGAGAACATTCTGCTGGAATATTACATGGATGTGCTGGGCAACGAAAGCGGCGAGGTGCTGGACCTCGCCTTTCTGAACAGCTTCTACCATTCCGGGGTGCGCAATCCCATCGACAATGCGCTCCGCGCCTGCCAGACCATGCCGGGGCGAGAGGTGCATTTTGCCGATCTGCTTTCTCAGTACCAAAAAACCGACGAAATCCCCTTTGACTATACCCGCAAGGCGGTCAGCACGCTTGTGACGAACCAAAGCGGAGAAGGCCAGCTCATTGTGAAGGGGGATATTTCCCACATCGTCGCCCGCTGCGGGTTTGTGTCGTACCGGGGCGAGGTTCTGCCCATGGAAAGCGAAAGAAGGCAGAGCGTCGCTTCCGTGGTGGACGAGATGCTGCAGGATGGCATGAAGGTCATCGCCGTCGCGCGGAAAAGCATGGGACGGCAGGACAGCATTTCTCCTGCCGATGAAGCAGAACTGATTTTGATGGGGTATCTGGCCTTCTTTGACGCGCCCAAGAAAACCGCCAGGGCGTCCATCGAGGCGCTGAAGCGGCTCAGGGTGACGCCCAAAATCCTGACGGGCGATCAGACGGATGTGGCGGTGTCCGTCTGTCGCCGGGTGGGAATCTCGGCCGAAACCGTGCTGACCGGCGCCGCGCTCGATGACCTGTCGGACAGCGAGCTGAGCGCTGCGGTGGAAGCCGTCCACGTTTTTTCCGAGCTTACGCCGGGGCAAAAGGTGCGGCTGGTGGCCGCACTGGAGCAAAACGGACACACCGTGGGCTTTCTGGGCGACGGCATCAACGATATTCCCGCCCTCTGCGAGGCCAATGTGGGCATTTCGGTGGACACAGCGGTGGACGCGGCAAAGGACGCGGCGGATGTGGTGCTGCTGCAAAAGGACCTCGGCGTACTGGAGCAGGGCATTTTAGAGGGGCGAAAAACCTTCACCAACATGCTCAAGTACATCAAAATCACCGCCAGCTCCAACTTCGGCAACATTCTCTCCATTGTCTGCGCCAGCGCCTTCCTGCCCTTTTTGTCCATGACGGCCCTGCAGCTTCTGCTTCTCAATCTGCTGTATGACGTCCTGTGCATCATTCTGCCCTGGGACAACGTGGACGAGGAGGAAACCCTCTCTCCGAGGGACTGGTCGGGCAGGACGCTGGGGCGGTTCATGCTGTCCTTCGGCCCCATCAGTTCGCTGTTCGACATTGCGACCTTCCTGTTCCTCTACTTCGTTCTCTGCCCCATGCTGTGCGGCGGCGCGACCTATCTGCATCTCACCGATCCCGCCCTGCGCCTGCAATATGTGGCGCTTTTTCAGACGGGGTGGTTTTTGGAGTCCATGTGGACGCAGGTGCTGATTCTGCATTTCCTGCGCACGCGCAAAATCCCCTTTGTGCAGAGCCGGCCCTCCGCACCGGTGATATGCATCACCCTTGCGGGCATTGTCGCATTTACCGGCATTCCCTTTACCCGGGCGGCGTCGCTGTTCGGTCTGACGAAGCTGCCCTGCTGGTACTTCGGATTTCTTCTGATCGTGGCGCTTTTGTACATGCTGCTGACCACGGTGGTCAAGGCCTTTTACCAGAAGAAATACCGGGAGCTCATTTGAAAGGAGGAGCCCAACATGAAAAAGAACATCGGATTTGTCCCCATGGACTCCTCACTTGCCGCCTGGCTGCTGCAAAAGCTGACCCAGGACCCGCCGAAAAGCGGCTGCGCCCAGGAGCTGCGCTCCGGCATCCAGGACATGCTCAGCGGAAAGGTCAGCTCGCTTTTGCTGAGCGCCTCGGGAGAGGCGGAAGCGGCCCCGGCAGACGCCATTCGCATCGGCGAGCTGGAGATTCGCGCCAAAAGCCGGAAGGTCATTGCGGCGGATAAGGAAGTCAGCCTGACGCCGAAGGAGTTTGATATTCTGTATTTTCTGGCCCAGAACTGCGGAGAGGTCTTTACCAAGGAGCAGATCTACCGGGCAGTGTGGTCGGAGGACTACCTGCTGGATGACAGCAACATCATGGCCTTCATCCGGAAGCTGCGCAAAAAAATCGAGCCGGACCCGGACGCGCCGAGATATATCCTGACCATCTGGGGCATCGGCTATAAAATGAACGACCAGCTGTAAATCCGCCGCCCGCCGCGCCGCCCGCCGCAGTTCTTGCCAAATCGCAAGGGAATCGCAAGGTTTTCGCCATGGGATTTCCCTTGCGATTTTTGTATGCTGTATAAAGGGGGCGGATGGCCCCGGTTCTCCGGCTGCGGCGGCCCTGACGCGCGGCCGCGTTCCGATACGCCGGGAAAACCGGCCGTTTTCCAGCGGCATCGTCCGCATGGCGGTTTCACATAGAGATTCTGTAAAACAGTGAGGTGAATGGCATGGATTCTGACAGTAATTCTCAAAGGCAACGAGCAGCACAGGCAGACGCGTATCTTCCGTGTCATTCCCGCGCTTGCCCTTGCCTCTATCACAAACAAGGAGGTAAGACCTATGAAAGAAAACCGCACCACCGTTCGTCAGGCGGCCCAAAAGGCCGTCGTCCGCGACGAGCAGAACCGCCGCATTCAGTTTGCGGCCACCAATTCCGTCGACGAGGTTTTGAAGAACCTGCACACCACCCTGCGCGGTCTGGATGAAGACGCCGTATCCGTAAGCCTGAGCAAATACGGCAGCAACAAGGTGACCCACGAAAAAAAGCAGTCCCTTGCCAAGCGGCTGGCCGGCGCCTTCATCAACCCCTTTACCGCCATTCTGTTCTGTCTGGCGCTGGTGTCCGCCATGACGGACATGGTTTTCCCGCATTTTTCCCTTTTCGGCAGCACGCCGGAGGATTTTGACCCGCTGACGGTGATCATCATCCTGACCATGGTGCTGATTTCCGGCTCGCTCCGCTTTGTTCAGGAGTCCCGAAGCGGCAATGCGGCGGAAAAGCTGCTGGCCATGATCACCACCACCTGCACCGTCACCCGCCGGGAGCAGGAAAAGGCGGAAATTCCCATGGACGATCTGGTTGTCGGCGACATCGTACACCTGTCCGCAGGAGACATGATCCCCGCCGACGTCCGCATTCTGGACGCAAAGGACCTGTTTATCAGCCAGGCGGGCCTCACCGGCGAAAGCGAGCCCATCGAAAAGACGCCCACCGTGAGCATGGGCCGCGAGAGCGTCACCGATTACACCAATATCGCCTTCATGGGCAGCAATGTGGTGTCCGGCAGCGCCACCGCCGTTGTGGTCTGCACCGGCGACCGCACGCTCTTTGGTTCCATGGCCTCTGCCATCGCAGGCGAGGCGGTGGAAACCAGCTTTACCCGAGGTGTCAACGCCGTATCCTGGGTGCTGATCCGCTTTATGCTGGTCATGGTTCCGCTGGTCTTTTTCATCAACGGCATCACCAAGGGCGACTGGCTCAACGCCTTCCTGTTCGGCATCTCCATCGCCGTCGGCCTGACCCCTGAGATGCTGCCCATGATAGTGACCACCTGCCTCGCAAAAGGCGCCGTTTCCATGAGCAAAAAGCAGACCATCGTCAAAAACCTCAATTCCATTCAAAACTTCGGGGCCATTGACATTCTCTGCACCGACAAGACCGGAACGCTGACGCAGGACAAAGTCGTGCTGGAATACCACCTCAACGTCAACGGCGAGGACGACACGCGGGTGCTGCGCCACGCCTATCTCAACAGCTATTTCCAGACCGGCTACAAAAACCTGATGGACCTTGCGATTATCCACAAAACCGAGGAGGCGGAAGCGGCGGACTCCCGCCTGCTGGACCTGTCCGAAAACTATGTGAAGGTGGATGAAATCCCCTTTGACTTCGCCCGCCGCAGGCTGACCACCGTGGTGCAGGACCGGACCGGCAAGACGCAGATGGTGACCAAGGGCGCGGTAGAGGAAATGCTCTCCATCTGCGCCTATGCCGAGTGCGACGGCGCCGTGCAGCCGCTGACCGACGCTGTCCGCAGCCGCATTTTGGAAACCGTGGACGGCCTCAACGACAAGGGCTTCCGCGTTCTCGCCATCGCACAGAAAAGCAATCCCTCGCCGGTGGGGGCCTTCGGCGTCAAGGACGAGTGCGACATGGTGCTGCTCGGGTATCTCGCCTTCCTCGACCCGCCGAAGGAGTCCACCGCCGACGCCATTCAGGCGCTCAAGGCCCATGGCGTCACCACCAAAATCCTCACCGGCGACAACGCCAAGGTGACCCGCACCATCTGCAAGCAGGTGGGCTTGAAGGTGCGCAATATGCTGCTGGGCTCCGATTTGGACAGCATGACCGACGCGGAGCTGGCAAAGGCCGCGGAGTCCACCGACGTGTTCGCCAAGCTGACGCCCGACCAGAAGTCGCGCGTGGTTTCCGTCCTGCGTGAAAACGGACATACCGTGGGCTTCATGGGCGACGGAATCAACGACGCTGCCGCCATGAAGGCCGCCGACATCGGCATTTCGGTGGATACCGCCGTGGATGTGGCAAAGGAATCGGCCGACATCATTCTGCTGGAAAAAGACCTGATGGTTTTGGAGCAGGGCATCATCGAGGGACGCAAGACCTACGCCAACATGATCAAGTACATCAAGATGACGGCCTCCTCCAACTTCGGCAATATGTTCTCGGTGCTGGCGGCGTCGGCGCTGCTCCCCTTCCTGCCCATGATGAGCGTTCACCTCATCTTCCTGAACCTCATTTACGACTTGAGCTGCACGGCCATTCCCTGGGAC
>CAKUPI010000103.1 GCA_934675045.1 uncultured Eubacteriales bacterium | reverse complement strand
CAGCAAGGGCCAGTACTCCAACGAGCTGACCGTTAAAATTGCGCAGAAGGCGGAAGAGCCGAGCGTTCAGGAGCCCGCCCCGGTCTTTTCGGACGTCCCCGCGGGCGCGTGGTATGCCGAGTATGTTCGGCTGCTGGCAGAGGGCGGCCTGCTCAAGGGCAAGAGCGCGGACAGGTTTGCCCCGACGGACAACATAACGGTGGCCGAGGCCATCACGCTGGCCGTCCGCTTCGATGCATTGCTGCTGGAGGATTCCGACCCGGCAGCGCGCTACCCGGCTTCGGGCGCGTGGTACCAGCCCTATGTGGAATACGCCAAGGCGAACGGCCTGCCCTGGCAGTACGACAACTACAACGCGGCCATCACCCGCAACGAGTTTGCGCATATTTTTGCCACCGTTTACAAAAACCACAAAGCCCTGTATGACGAGGGCGGGGTTGTCCAGAAAAACGAGGTGAGAGACGGGGCCATTCCGGATGTGCCCATGACCTACCGGCACGCGGAGGACATTTACACGCTGTACCGGCTGGGCGTGCTGACCGGTAGCGACGCGGCGCGCAGCTTCCGCCCGGAAACCAACATCCAGCGCTGCGAGGTCGCGGCCATTGTCGCGCGTCTGGGCGAGCCGGATTACATGCAGAGCTTTACCCTGAAATAAGCGGCGGCAAAGCCCAAAAACCGCATATTGCCGAAAGGACCGCCTGCACATTTGGCAGGCGGTCCTTTTCTGTCCATCGGGGGCCGGAAACGGCCGTTATGACGCGCGGCGCCCCGCGCTTTCGAGGCGGGAGAGCAGAAGGGGCAGCGCCAGATCGTCGCGCGCGGCGACCAGCCTGTCCATGCTGCGGCGCATGGCGTCCAGCCGGGGAGCGTCGGTTATCAGCCCGCTCAGCCGGGCAATGCAGTCCCGCGGCTGACAGTCCAGCACCTCGCCGATGCCCTCGGCCCGTATAAAGCCGGCGTTGTAGACCTCCTGCGCAAGAAAGGGGCGAAAGGCCAGCATCGGAACGCGGCAGGCGATCGATTCAAACAGGGTGATGCCGCCCGGCTTGCCGACGATGAGGTCGCTTTGGCGCAGCAGCCGTTCCATGCCGTCGACAAAGCCGAGCACGGTGATGTTGTCAAAGCGCCCCTCGAGCCGCTCGCGCAGGGCGCGGTTCTCGCCGCAGACAAGGGTGGCGTGCAGGTGCGGAACGGCGTTGAGCGCGCGGTAAAAGCCAATGTCGTCGGGCAGAAGCCCCAGCCCGCCGCCGGTGATCAGCACCTCGCGCCGGCCCGTGCCGTCTTGGCGTGCGGCGGGGGTAAAGCAGGGCCGCACGGGAATGCCGGTGACATAAATGCTGCCGCGCGGCACGCCGCGCGCCGTCAGGATGGCGCGGGTGCGCTCGGCGGCGACCAGATAGGCGTCGGTGCGGGGGGCCACCCAGTCGCCGTGGGGGCAGACGTCGGTGATGCAGGTGACGAGGGGGATGCTGTCGCCGGAGCGGAGCTTGTATTCGCCCATGAGCTGAGAGGTCAGCGGCAGCACCGACAAAACGGCGTCGTAGCACTGCGCGGCCAGCGCGTGCTCGAGCGCGCGCAGAAAAAGCGG
This sequence comes from uncultured Eubacteriales bacterium, assembly GCA_934675045.1. Taxonomy (GTDB): domain Bacteria; phylum Bacillota; class Clostridia; order Oscillospirales; family Butyricicoccaceae; genus Ventrousia. The sequence continues at coordinate 5,135 of CAKUPI010000103.1, read as the reverse complement.
GCGCAGCGGAATGCACGTCCCCCCGGCGCCGCTGTCCGAAAGGCGGTAAATGTGGTTGAAAAGGCTGCCGCCGCGGCCGATAAACAGGGTGTAGGCTCTGTACAAAAGACCGGTCGTGCCGCCAAAGGCCTCGGCGAACAGGTCGACGACGTCGCAGTGCGCTCCGGGGGCCTCGGCGCAGAGCCTCTCGCGCAGCGCGCGCGCCGCGGCGTAATGGCCCATGCCGAAGCGGCCGGTCAGAATCAGTATTTTCATCGTTTCCCCTCCTGACAGGGTCGGTTTTCTCTGATAATAAGCATAACGGAGGAACCTTACAGGCAAACGGACGGGTTTCTTACAAAAAACTGACCCTTTCGGGGGTTCTGAAAACCGGCGGCGGCGCATACCTTTAACCGAGGTGATAGAATGGTTGTTTTTACGGCGAAGCTCAACAAAAAGCGGCTGTTTGCCATCGCCGCCATCGCGGCCATCCTCCTTGCGGCGCTGCTTTTGGCGACGCCGCGGCGGGAGCGCTATGAGGCCGACGAGGTGCTGGGCAGCGCTTCGGCCGAAACGCGCGGCGTCAGGACCAACGACGACAGGCTTGGCTACATCCTTTCGCTCGGGTACAGCGTGTCCCCCGACCCGATCAGCGAGCTGGAGGTCGTCATTCCCGAAAGCTTTGACGCCGTTTACGAGCAGTACAACGCCCTGCAAAGGGAGTGCGGCTTTGACCTTAGCCAATATGCGGGCAAAACGGTGACGCAGTATATCTACGCCGTCACCGGCGGGGAGCAGGATGTGCGGCTGGAGCTTCTGGTGTACAAAAACCGGGTGGTGGGCGGCAGCGTGTACACCGTCGCGCTGGATGGATTTATGCGCGGCCTGGCCTCGTAAAAGGCAAAAAGCCCGCCGGTTTGCGGCCGCGCGTCGCTCGGAGGCAAAAAGCCCGCCGGTTTGCGGCCGCGCGCATTCCCCAAAAGCAAGAAAAGCCCCCACCGTGGCGGTGGGGGCTTTGCCGGTAAAAAGGGAGGATTAGCGCTCGATGTCCGTGTCCTCGCGGCGCCGGAGAAGGGCGCAGCCCAGAACAAAGAAGAGGGTCAGGCTGCCCAGCAGGCCCGCGGTGCCGGAAGAGACGGCGCGGACGCCGGTCTTGGGCAGGTCGCCCAGCGGGGTTTCGGGGTCGATGACGATGACCTGGCCGGGCTCGGCCGGTTCGGCAGGGACAGCCGGATCGGCAGGGGCAGCCGGATCGGACGGGCCGGAGGGGTCAGACGGGCTGGCGGGGTTGAGCGGCACATCGGGGTCGGGGAGCTCGTCCTCGGCGACGTAGTACACAATGACCGTTTTGTTGCCGTTCATGACGCCGGAAAGGGGGTCTCCGTCGAGCAGGACGATGGAATAGCCCTCGATTTCGAGCTTGGCCTGCCCGGTGACGTCATAGCCGAGGCCTTCGCGGATGGCGGCGCTGGTGTAGGGGCTGTGCAGCTCGGTCCCGGTGCCCTCCTCGAGGTACTTGACGGTGACGCGGTAATAGGCGTAGCTGGGGGAGGGGTCGTCGGGGGTGCTGTCGACGGTGCGCAGGTAGCTGAGCGTGATGGTGTTGACGCCGTCGGCCAGCGTGACGGTCCGGGACGGGTCGGCGCTTTCCAGACGGTAGCCTTCCACGGCCTTTTCGGCGGCGGTGAAGTTCTGGCCGGCGTACAGGCCGCTGCCCGCTCCGCCAAAGGTCTCGCTGGCGGCAAGGGCGGCGTCCTCGGTGCGAACGCCGGTGTAGCGGTCAAGGGTAAAGTAGCGGTGGTTGACGACGACGCTGAGGTTGAGGCTGCTGTCATAGGTGCGCAGGTAGTTGATGGTGATGACATTGTCGGTAGCCGAGTCGGTGACGGTCAGCGTGCAGTTGTCGGGGGTCGAGCTGCGGTAGACGTAGGTCCTGGCGTTTTCGCCCTCGCCGTGCACAGGACGGAGGGCGGCGGTCAGGACATTGCCGATCCAGGCGCCCTGCTCAACGGTGGTCAGCCGTTCGGAATAGCTGCCCTCCAAAGCCTCCCGGGCTTCGGGGTTGGCGGTGTCCAGGCCGTAGTAGTTGTGGTTGACGGTGACGGTGGTCAGCCTGTCAAGGCGGGTGTCGATGCGCTGGGTGTAGTAGAAGTTGATTTGGTTGACGCCGTTTTGCAGGGTGATGGTGTAAACGCCTTCGTTCTGCACGAAATCGGGGGTCGAGGTCACTTCGTCCAGCGCGTAGGTCGGGCGGCCGCTGGAATCGGGCTTGCAGTTGGCGGCGGCCGAATGGGTCAGCGTGGCAAAGCTGCGGCCGGTGGTGCTTTCGGGGTCGCCGTAAGGCTTGCTCTCCGGCTCGTTCCAGTCCAGGGTGCGGTAGTAGTGGTTGACGGTGTAGCTGACGGGCTGGCTCTGGTCGACGGTCTTTTGGTAGTAGTAATCGACCTGCGCGCTGCCGTCGGCCGTAAAGGTCAGGCTGTGGCCGTCGCCCTCGGCGGCGGTGCGGCCGTGCGTGTCAAAACGGACAAAGGTGGGGAAATCGTCGGGAATGGGCTGGACGGTGACCGTCTCGCCGCGGTAGAAGAGGCCGTTTGTCGTCTTGGGGGCGGGGAAGGCGGTGGTTTTCTCGCCGTTGACGCCGATGGTGATGACTTCGTAATGGGTGGTGACGGTGACGGGGACCTGTGCCAGCGGGTTGAGCCGGTCGTAGTACAGGTCAAGGTGGTTATCGCCGTCTTTCAGCGTGACCTGAAGCGCTTCGTTGGCCGCGGAGAAGGTGTAGCCATCTTTGCCGGCCGGGTCGACGGCAAAGGTCTGACCGGCGTAAAGGCTGCCGGGCAGGCTCTGGCCGCCGTTGACGGTGAAGCCGGCCGAGGCGCTGTCCTCCGTCCATTCATCGGGGTAGACGGCCTTGCCGTCGGCGCCGATGAACATGGTCTTGCTGCGGTAGTGGTGGGTGACGGTCAGCGCAGCGTCGGAAAGCTCGCTCACCGAGCGCTCGTACACCAGATTGACGGTGTCGTTGGTGCCGGAGTGCAGGGTGTAGCGGCGGATCAGCGCCCGGCTCTCGGCGGTCAGCGTGTAGGTGCTGCCGTCAAACACCGGCTGCGCGGTCGGGGTGAAGGCGTCGCCCGCGCGGCCCTGCACCTTGTCCTTTCCCTCGTCGACGGTGATCTTGTCGGCGTCGGTGCGGCTTTTGACGGCGGTGCCGCTGCCCGAGGCGACGGTGGCGTGGGTGATATAGGTGTGGGTGACGGCGATGGAAGCGTCGTCGCGGTCGTCTTTGATGTAGTACAGGTTGATGACGTTGCCTGCGGCCGCAAGGGTGACGGTCATGCCGGGCTCGGCGCTTTCAAAGGCATAGCCCGCAAGGCCCTTTTCGGTGGCGGTAAAGTCCTGCCCGGCGTACAGAAGGCCCGAGACGGGGAAGGTTTCGGTGACGGTGCTGTCGGTTCTGACGTCGGTGGTCTCGCCGTCGGCATTGGTGATTTCGGACTGGTAAATGTGGTTGACGGTGACGGAGGCGGTGTCGGGAGCGATGCTCAGCGTGTAGTACAGGTCGATGACGACGGCGCCGGTGATGGGGTCGACGGTCAGCTTGGCGGCGTTGCCCGGGTCGGAAACATAGGTCAGGCCGTTGTCCTTGGCGCAGACCGGCTTCTCGGCGGCGGTGAAGCGCTCGCCGGCGTGCCAGCCGGTGTATTGGTCCTGATCGTCAAACTCCGCGTCCGAGATGGACGGCTTGCCGTTTTGAATCTCGGTGACCGTCTTTTTGTAATGGTGGTTGACGGTGACGGGGACGGTGTCGAGGTCGGCGATGTCCTTTTCAAAGGTCAGGGTGACGGTGTTTTCACCCTCGCCCAGCCGCAGCGAAAGGCTGCCGGCCGCGGCGGTCAGGCCGGAGGCGCTGCCGCCCGGCTCCGCGCCGGCAAAGGCGTAATCCTCGCAGCCGGCCTTGGGGGCGGTGGGGGTCTGGTAGTCATCGGTGGCCTTCAGGCCGTCCGCGCGGGTAAAGACCTCGGCGGTGCCGGGAACCAGAACCTTTTCCATGCGGCCCGTCTGGGCGTTGAGCTGCCACGCATAGGTGTTGTAGACGTGGTAGACGGTGACGCCGGCTTCGGCGCGCCGGTCGGTGGTTTTGCTGTAATACAGGTTGATGACGTTGCCGTTTTCGGCCAGACTGGCAATGACGCGGGCGTCGCTCGCCTGCGCGTCCGGCGTATAGCCGCTTTCGATGAGCGAGGCCTCGAACCGGTCGCCGACATACAGGCCGGTCTCCCGCACGGTGTGCTGCGGCGCTTCGGGGTAACGGCCCGCGGTCAGCACGCCGTTTTCGTCGATGACGTCCTCTTTGTAAAAGTGGTTGACGGTGACGGAGGTGGTCTGCGGGTCATAGTACAGGCGGAGGAGGTTTTCCGTCAGCGAGGTCAGCTGACCGGCGGTGTCGCCGCTGACATACTGATAATGCTCGCGGCTGTACCGGGTCAGGTAGTCCGCGGGGGCGCTGAAGGCGGTCCACAGCTTGCCCGTGCCGTCGATGCGATCGTCGGGGGCGGCGGGGTACTCGCCGGTGGTCTTGTCGCGCTTGTAGTACTCGACGGCGTAGGGAACGACGGGGGTTTTGCCCCTGACCACGGGGACGACAAGCTCGGTGGTGTGCAGCGCGGGCTGGAGCTGGCCGTCAAGGGACAGCATGTAGGTCAAAGCGGTCGTTTTGTTGGCGGGGTAATTCTGCGTTTCGTCAAACCGCGGGTTTGCGGTGTCGAGGGTGACGGAATAGGTCAGGCTGTAAGTGTACCAGCCGTCCTTGTCGGGGCCGCGGCGATTGGAGTCGCTCTTGAGGTCCCAACTTAGAGTGCCGGTGTCGGTGTTGAACTTGCAGACGGCGCCGCTGCTGCCGGCCGTGGCGTTGTCGACGCGGGGAATGCCGCTGTTTTCACCGAAGCGGATGAAATCGCCCATCGGGTCGGTCACAATCCAGGACTTCGCCTGATTGGAAATGATGTAGGCGATGTTGGCCAGACCCGCGAAGATGTCGTCGCCGGCCGAGATGTTCTGCGTCGAGAAGGAGGCCAGCCAGTCGTTGATCTCCTGGCCGTTGACCTTGTTTCGGACATTGGCGGCCTTGTACGAGATGGTGTACAGCTTGGCGCCCT